>NZ_JBOGDD010000539.1:0-1674 GCF_050701675.1 Mycobacterium sp.
CTGTTCGACCAGCCGTTTCGCGTGCGGCGTGAGGCGCTCTCGGAACTGGTCGCCGAAAAGCAGTGGTGCCACGTCACCCGCACCACCGAGGACCCCGAACTCGGCACGCACTGGCTCACCACGTTCGAAGGGGCGGGGCTCGACGGCGTGATCGCCAAACGTCTCGACGGGCCCTATCTGCCTGGCAAGCGGGAGATGGTCAAGGTCAAGCACAAGCGCGACGCCGACTGCGTGGCGATCGGCTACCGCATCCACAAGAGTGGAGAGGGTGTCGGATCCGTGCTGCTCGGGCTGTACCGAGATGACGGTGAACTCCAGATGGTCGGTGGCGCAGCATCGTTCAGTGTCAAGGACCGCCTCAAGATGCTCGCCGACCTCGAGCCGCTGCGCGAGGGTGAACAGGTCAACGATGGCGAACCGTCGCGGTGGAACTCGGCCGCCGACAAGCGCTGGATACCGGTGCGGCCCGAGAGGGTCGCCGAGGTCGCCTACGACCAGATGGAGGGCAACACCGCGGGAGGTCAACGGTTCCGCCACGCGGTGAAGTTCGTGCGGTGGCGGCCCGACCGCGAACCATCGAGCTGTACCTTCGCTCAACTCGACACGCCGCTGAACTACGACCTGTCCGACGTATTGGAGAGCTGAGATGGCCAGTGCTGCAGAAGAAGTCGACGTCGGCGGCGTCACGGTCAGATTGACCAACCCGGACAAGGTGTACTTTCCGAAGCTGGGGGCGAATGGCACCAAGCGCACGCTCTTCGACTACTACCTCGCCGTCGCCGAACCCATGCTCGCCGTGCTCCGTGACCGGCCGACGCATCTGCAAAGGTTCCCCGACGGCATCGACGGGGAGGAGATCTACCAGAAACGCGTTCCCGCAAAGCATCCCGACTATCTGCAGACTTGCCAGGTCACATTCCCGTCAGGGCGGACCGCGGACGCGCTGAAGGTGACGCACCCGTCGTCCATCGCGTGGGCGGCGCAGATGGGCACCATCACGCTGCATCCGTGGCAGGTGCGCTGCCCCGACACCGAACACCCCGACGAGCTGCGCATCGACCTGGATCCCCAGCCGGGCACCGCGTTCAAGGAGGCCAGCGAGATCGCGGTGGACGTGCTGAAACCCGTTCTCGACGAGCTCGGTATCGTCGGCTACCCGAAGACCTCGGGAGGGCGCGGCGTGCACGTCTTCATCCGGATCAAACCGGACTGGGACTTCATCGCCGTCCGCAGGGCGGGTATCGCGCTGGCCCGCGAGGTCGAGCGGCGGGCGCCCGATCGGGTCACCACGTCGTGGTGGAAGGAGGAGCGCGGCGAGCGGTTGTTCATCGACTACAACCAGAACGCCCGCGACCGTACGTTCGCCTCGGCGTATTCCGCGCGCCGGACCGACATCGCCACGGTGTCGACGCCGTTGAGTTGGGCCGACCTGGCCGGTGCCGACCCGGACGACTACACCATCGCGACGGTCCCGGACCTGGTGGCCAAGCGCGCCGACCCGTGGGCGGACATCGAATCGGTTGCGCACTCGATCGAGCCGCTCCTCGAGATGGTGCAGGCCGACGAGGAACGTGGCCTCGCCGATCTGCCCTACCCGCCTGAATTCTCTAGGAAGTGGCTATGTGCGGGCGTGTCGGGCCAGATCAAGTCGGGATCTGGCCTACGTTGTGGGGG
>NZ_JBOGDD010000540.1:0-7522 GCF_050701675.1 Mycobacterium sp.
CACTCAGGGTGATCCCCTTGAGGACGTCGACTTTGCCGAAGCGCTTGCGCACCCTCCGGGCTGTGAGCAGCGGCTCGGCAGACGCCTGCACGCTGCCGTCATCGATGGTGGTCATAGCGACTCCTTCTCTGCGACCGGCGGCTTGGGCTGCCGGCGCAGAAGAGCGACGACCCGACCGATCGGCGTTGGTCGGAGCACGCGACTCCCGCGGCCGAAGTGCCGCTCGAGGTAGTACTGCGGGACTGACAACACAGATGTCAAAGCCAGATACCAGCAACTGACCACCACCAACAGCTCAACCTGGCGCAGGTTCTGTGCCGAGATGCGCTCGGCGACGGTGTAGAGCTCGAGTACGGCGATCAAACTGAGCAGCGCGGTGTCCTTGAGCATGGAAATGGTCTCGTTGCCCATCGGCGGGATGATCACGCGCATCGCCTGCGGAAGTTCGACCTTGACCAGTGTGAACAACGGCGTCATGCCCAGGGAGTACGCGGCCTCCTTCTGACCAGGGTCAACCGAGAGCATTCCCGCGCGCACGATTTCAGCAGAGTATGCGGCCTGATTGGTCGTCAGCGCGATGACGCCGGCAACGAACGCGGGGATGAGGGTGTTCGTGTCGGCGGCGAACACAGTGAAGTCGGTGAACGGCACGCCGAGGCTGATCTGTTTGTACAACAAGCCCAAGTAGCCCCAAAACACGATCTGCACCAGCAGCGGGGTTCCTCGGAATACCCAGATATAGAGCCACGCCAGGCCACTCATCACCGGGTTGCTCGAGAGCCGCATGAGGGCCAAGACGACGCCGAGGATGGTCGACAGCACCATCGCCAGAAAGGTCAGGATGATCGTCAGCACGGCGCCGTGCACGATCTGACCGCTGAACATGAAGGCGGCGATCGTGCCATGGTCGACGTTCTTGTTGTTCCACAATGACGACGCCAACCAGATGAACCCGAGCCCCAATGCACCAGCCGCGACCCACCGCCACGTATGTCGCAAAGGAAGGGCGACGATGTCGTCGTCGGACTCACCGTCGGCCGCCGGCAGTGGGCTCAGGTCTATCGGTGGGCGTCCTCCGGGGGCGTCATAATCGGTGAGGTCACTCCGAGGCACGGTTGATCCCGGCCTTGTCGATCGCAAAGTCCGACAGCTTGTACTTGTCCAGAAGCTTGGCGTAAGTCCCGTCGTCCATCACCGATTGCAGAGCCATGTTGAGGGCTTTGGCCAGGTCGTCGTTGCCCTTGAGCAGACCGATTCCGGTGTAGACCGGGTTGTAGCCCCCTGGGTGCTCTACATCCTTGACCAGCTCGAATGTTTGACCACCCCCGGCAGTTTCAGCTGCATAGGTTCCCACCGAGGCGTCGACGACGTCGGCGACCGCCTTGTTCGAACGGACGGCGGTCTGGGCGTCCAGCTCAGTCGGAAGCTGCACGAGATTGATCGGGCCGGCGCCCTCTGCCTTGCACTTGTCGGCATAGCTTTCGAGGAGGTCACCC
Source organism: Mycobacterium sp. (assembly GCF_050701675.1). Lineage (GTDB taxonomy): Bacteria > Actinomycetota > Actinomycetes > Mycobacteriales > Mycobacteriaceae > Mycobacterium. Next base: position 1,497 of record NZ_JBOGDD010000540.1, read on the forward strand.
TGAACCGTGGCCTTCTGGACCGCGACGTTCTTGCCACACAGATCCAGGATCCGGGTGATGTTCTCTGGATTGCCCTTCTGCACCACGATCACGAACCCAGCGTGGAAGTAGTCGACGAAGTCGAGGACTTTCTGACGTTCAACCGTGTCGTTCATGCCGGCCATGATGATGTCGTGCTTGCCTGCCTGCAGCGAAGGCACCGCGGTGTCGAAGGTCTGCTGGACGAACGTGAACTTCACCCCGAGCTTGGCACCGAGCGCCTGGGCGAGGTCGTAGTCGAAGCCGGTCGGATTCTGGTTCTCGTCCAGCATCTCCATCGGCGGGTTGGGCATGTCGGCGGCGACGTTGATCCCCGACTCCTTGTACTTGGCAGGCAACAGCGCCGCCGCCGTGGCGTCGACTTGGACCGACGTGCTCGAACCAGCCTCTGTGCTGGTCGCCGAGCCCGATCCGCCACCGGAGCACCCCGACAACACCAGCGCGGTCGCGGCACCCATCAACACGGTGCTGCCAAGAACACGGGTACGGAATCTGTTCGTGGTTGTCATGGTCGGTCTCCTTCATGTGATGGTTCGCGGTTCGGACGTGTGATCAGCTGGTGGACCTTCACCACCGGCGGGTGAAGGCCGGTTGGTGTGTTTGCAACATGTCTTCGTAGGTCTCTCGACGCGCGGCCAGCGAGGCCTTGCCGTCCGCGCAGAAGACGATCGGCGGAATCGGCGCGCCGTTGTAGTGGTTGGCCATCGTGTAGCTGTAGGCCCCGGTCACGGGTATGACGACCAGGTCACCGACCTTCGGGTCGACCAGCTTGGCCCCACCCACCATCAGGTCCCCAGACTCACACTGGCGGCCGACGACGTCGCAGACCGTGTCTGGTACGCGGTCCATCGTGGTCGCGACCACGGCGTGGTAGCGCTGGCCCGTCAGCGCGATGTCCAAGTTGTCGGCCATTCCCCCATCGACGGCTACGAACGTCTTGCCGGTGTGCTTGACCGCGTTGACGCGGTAGAGGGAGACGCCCGCTCGAGCGACCAGGGAACGCCCTGGCTCGATGATCAACCGTGCCCCGGCCGGCAGATGTGCGCGTGCTGCGTCCACCACGGCGTCGAGGTACTGCTCCACACTCGGCGCCGGCTGGTCCTCGGTGTATTGGACACCCAATCCGCCACCGATGTCGTAGGTCTCGAAGGGCCCCAAATCGGCAACCGTCTTCACCGCGTCGGCGAATGGCTCGGTCTCCAGCACTTGGGAACCGATGTGAACGTGGATCCCCTCCAGGCTCAGGAACGGGTGCGTCGCGATGCGCTTCGCCGCCAATTCCACCTGTTCGCGGGGCAGCCCGAACTTCGAGTCAGTGCCACCAGTGAGCTGTGATGCGTGGGTCCGGGGGGCAATTCCCGGCGTCAACCGGATCATCACTGCCTGCGGCCGCGTGGTCAGTGTCTCCAGTCGAGCGAGCTCGTCCAGGTTGTCCACGATGATGGATCGGATTCCCGCCTGCAGTGCCATTTCGATCTCGGCATCGGACTTGGCGTTCCCGTGCATGTAGATGCGGGCTGGGTCGACACCAGCTGCCAGCGCCATCATCAGCTCGCCACCGCCGGCGACGTCGACGCCGAGTCCCTCGGACTCGGCGATCGCATACATGGCAACTGCCGGAAGCGACTTCGAAGCAAACAGCACCGTTGAACGCGGCCAGCGGCTTGCCAACCCATCGATGAAACGTCGGATCTGGCGACGCAGACCCTGCTCATCGATGACATAAGCGGGGGTGCCGAACTCCTCGGCCAATTGGCTGACTCTGCAGCCGCCGATAGTGAGTTCACCCGCCTCGGTGAGGTCCGAGTCCTCGGGAAAAACGCCAAGGACGTCAGCGGGGGGAAGACGGAGTGATTCGGTGGTGCTCACGATGTCCTTCTGTGTCTCGGGTTTCGACGCTCGAGCTGGCTGACACTCGAACGGCATCTGCCAGCGTCTGCAGGTTGTTGGTGTGGTCTCAACCTGCTTCGAGCAGTGTGAGCCCCGCAACCCTGAGTGGCAGTTGTGTGTTTCGACAAGTCTGGCTCGATTAACCTAGCCAAATGGATGAGGTTCACAGGAGACACCGCGAACCGTCGGCACTGACCGTCGCGGCCTTAGTCGACACGGTGGGAACCGTCGTGATTCGTCCCGTGCCCCACGCCATCGGACTCGGGAACATTGTCAGTGCGCCGGTGATCTTCGACCCTATGGACGAACTGCCCGACAGCCCCGGAGGTGTCCTGCTCATGGTGGGCCTCGCACCCAAATCCACGCAGGTCAGCACAACGATGCCGGCTGCCGCCGAACGTGGATACTCGGCCGTCGTGGTAAAGGCCAGGGGGCAACCGCTTCACGACGTCGCCGACGCAGCAGAGACGGCGGGCATCGCACTCTTGGTTGTCGACGAGGCGGTGCCCTGGCGGCACCTAGACGCGCTGATCATGGCCGTGACCAGCAACCACTCTCGGAGTGACCCCAGCGACACCGGCAGTGGCGACCTGTTCGTACTCGCCAACGCGATCGCCACCGCGCTGGAAGGAGCGGTCGCAATCGAGGACCTCGATCGCAACGTCCTGGCCTACTCCAACCTGGAGCAACACAAGGTAGACCGGACGCGCCGGATCGGAATCCTGGGCCGCCGCGTCCCTGACATGGACAAGAACATCAGGCAGTACCGCGAGGTCCTACTCGCTGAGGGGGTGGTCCATTTCCCCTACGACCGAACCGACGGAGAGTTGCCCCGTTGCGCGGCTGCGGTCCGGGCCGGTCGACAACCGGTCGGGTCCATCTGGGTGATCGAGGCGGATCAGCACGTCGGACCCGATGGTGAGACCGCGCTGAAGGACGCTTGCCGGCTCGCGGCCATTCATATCCTGCAAGCCCAAAGCGCGGTCGATATCGAACGGCAGTTGCGGGCGGAATGGTTGAGGTCGCTGCTCGAGGGGCACGGTTCGCTCCTGACCACGGCAGCTCGGTTCGGTATGACCGCCGGCGTGCCCTCAGTCGTGGTGGCGTTCGGCTTCCCCGCCGGACTTGGATCCTCGCCCCTGCTCCCGCAGCTGACCACCGCGGTAGAACAGTACTGCGGCGTCTTTCGGACGAACGTCTCCTGCGTCGCTATTGGCCGCACCGTCTACGTGCTGTTCCCATCTGTGCGCGACGAGGAGATGCCCCGCCGGGTGGCCACAGGTGCATCCATCGCGGTCGAGGCCCGCCTCGGCCATCCAGCTCACGCCGCCATCAGTTCCGCTGGGCTAGGGCACTCCGCTTTACACCAGCTGCGCCTTGAGGTCGATCAGGTACTCGCCGTCATCGGATCCGCCGACTCCACGCCGTCCGTTGCCACAGCCACCGACATCCACGCCCAAATCCTGCTAACCACCCTCGCCCGCGAGTTCGCCCGCAACGAGACACCGCTCCATTCCGGAGTCCGAGCCCTGCTTGACCATGACCAAGCACGAGGGACCCAGTACCAGTCGACCCTATGTACCTACTTCGGCGCACTAGGCGACGTCGCCGAGACCGCCCGACAACTGAATATTCACCCCAACACACTGCGCTACCGACTGCGACGAGCCGCAGATGCCTTCCGCGTACCTCTCGATCACCCTGATGACATCCTCACCACATGGCTACAACTGCGTCTCGCACCCAAGGGTTGAGCACCTCGACGGCGTCGCGTACCCGGACATCGACGGGTTAGCCGAACGATAACCCGACCCCGGCGGTTCAGCACGCCTGGGCGAAGGTGTGGGTGGCCGTGTTGTGGCATCGGGTGCTGCCCACCGGCGATCCGATCACCGACGAGCTGGCCGTCCGGCTGACGGACCCGGCGCTGGTCCCGTTCGTGGCGCCACGCCGAGCCGGCAACCTGACCCTCCCTACTACGGCGTGTAGTTAATGGTCCTCTACGATCGGCCAGTGGGCGTCGGACGGGTTTTCCAGCGAGCGGTCGATCTGCTGCCTCTGCCAATCTTGCGTACCCAACGTCTGATCGCCGCGCTGGTCATCCTGACTCAGGGCGGTATCGCCGTCACCGGGGCCATCGTCCGGGTCACGGCCTCTGGCCTTGGCTGCCCCACCTGGCCACAGTGCTTCCCAGGCAGCTTCACGCCCATAGCGGTGGCCGAGGTGCCGGTGATTCATCAGGCCGTCGAGTTCGGCAACAGGATGATCACCTTCCTGGTGGTACTGACCGCAGCCGCCGCGGTGCTGGCCGTGACACGGGCCCGTCGCCGCCGCGAAGTACTCGTCTACGCATGGCTGATGCCCGCATCGACGGTATTGCAGGCCGTGCTCGGCGGCATCACGGTGCTGACCGGGCTGCTGTGGTGGACGGTCGCGATCCATTTGCTGGTCTCCATGGCGATGGTCTGGCTGTCGGTGCAGCTGTTCGTCAAGATCGGCGAACCCGACGTAGGCGTCTCGAGCCTGGTAGTACCCAACCCGCTGCGTCATTTGACGTTCCTCAGCGGCGTCGCCCTCTCGGTCGTTCTCGTCACCGGCACCATGGTGACCGGCGCAGGCCCGCATGCCGGCGACAAGAGCATCGACGCACCGGTGCCGAGACTGGGTCTGGACATCGTGACCCTGGTCTATCGGCACTCGTCGTTGGTGACCGCGTACGTGGCTCTGCTGATCGGGCTCGGCTTCGCCCTGCTCGCCGTGCGCGCGCCACGGCCGGTGACTCTGCGCCTGGTCGTCCTGCTCGTGCTGGTCGCCCTGCAGGGCATGGTGGGGACCGTGCAGTTCTACACCGGTGTTCCGGCAGTCCTGGTTGCCGTGCACGTCCTCGGCGCGGCCGCCTGTACGGCCGCGACGTCGGCGCTATGGGCGTCGATGCGACAACGGGCCGAGCCCGAGCCGATCCAGGGCTGACTCGACCGCGAGCGCGAAAGCTCGCTGCCGGTCGGCGCGGGCGGGCTCGTCGAGCTGGCGCCAGCCCAGCGACGGTTCGACGAGTTCGAGCTCCAGTAGCCGCGGGTCGTCGCGATCGCCGATGACGTCGACGCGGGCGTACAGCAGTTCTGAGACGTCGACGTCCAGCTTCGCCGCCGCGGCGCCCAGTGCGGCGTGCCCGACGTCCCACAGTTCGAAGTCCGGCTCTGCGGGCCGCAGGGATTCCTCGGCGTAGGTCCCTGATTCGTCCATGGCCGGACGCTCACCAGGAGCTGGCAGCAACGGGCCCTTGGTGAACGCGTGCGACTGCTCACCGCCGAGGAACACCAGCGCCGTCTCGCCGTCGGCGATCCGCGGATCATACGGCTGCACCAGCGCGGTCTGGCCGCTGTCGTGCAGCGCCAGCGCATGCTCGCGCGCCAGACCCGCGTCGGCGAACCGTTGAGCGCCGACCGATCCCGCTCCGACGGATGGCTTCACGACCACTTCTTCCGCGCGGCCGAGCGTGATGCACACCTCGTCCCCCGGCGCGAAGAACCGGCTCGGCACGGTCGGCACGCCCGCGTCCGAGAGATCCGCGAGGTATCTCTTGTCGGTGTTCCACGCGAGCACGCTCGGCGCGTTCAGAACGTTCCGGACGCGGGCGGTCCAGGCCAGGAACTCGTCAACCCGCTCCGTGTAATCCCAGGTCGCACGCAGGATCACCAGGTCGGCGTCGAGCGTCGCCGGGTCGTCCCACGCCAGCCAGCGGGCGTGCAGACCCCTGGATCGCAACGCGGGAACCAGGCCCGCATCGTCACCATCGCCGTCGACCAAGGCGCGGCAACCTGCGAGAACGATGCTGGGATGACGAACGTCGGGCCGCGCTAGCTTCACATTGGGATGATAGGTGTCATGTACGCGATCGAAGTATCAGAAACCGGCGGACCCGATGTCCTCACCTACGTCGAGAAGCCCAAGCCGGAACCCGGGGCCGGCCAGGTGCTCATCAAGGCCGATGCCATCGGCGTCAACTTCATCGACACCTACTTCCGATCGGGGCTGTACCCTCGCGAGCTGCCGTTCGTCGTTGGCACCGAGGTCTGCGGCACCGTCGAGGCGGTCGG
>NZ_JBOGDD010000541.1:0-23165 GCF_050701675.1 Mycobacterium sp.
CCAATCCACGACGCGTATAATTACAGAAAAGAATACTAGGCGCTGGAGGAGGACAAGCTCGCGCGGATGCCGAAACCGAAGCCACTGGCCACCAGGATCGCCCTGGTCACCGGCGCCGCGTCCGGCATCGGCAAGGCGATCGCGACCCGATTGGCGGCCGAGGGGGCCTGCGTCGTGATCGCCGACCTCAGCGCTGAGAAGGCCGCTGCCGCAGCGGAAGAACTCGGCAACTCCGACGTGGCGATCGGCATCGCCGCCGACGTCACCGACGAGTCCGCCGTGCAGGCCGCGATCGACGCATGCGTGCTGGCCTTCGGCGGGATCGACATCGTCGTCAACAACGCCGGGCTGTCCCTGTCCAAGTCGCTGCTCGAGACGACGGCTGAGGACTGGGACCTGCAGCACAACGTCATGGCCCGTGGCTCGTTCCTGGTGTCGAAGGCGGCGGCACGGGCGCTGATCGACCAGAAGTTGGGCGGCGACATCATCTACATCTCGTCCAAGAACTCGGTGTTCGCGGGCCCCAACAACATCGCCTACTCGGCGACGAAGGCCGACCAGGCCCATCAGGTGCGTCTGCTGGCCGCTGAACTCGGTGAGCACGGCATCAAGGTCAACGGCATCAATCCCGACGGCGTGGTCCGGGGTTCGGGCATCTTCGCGGGCGGGTGGGGTGCCAAGCGGGCGGCCGTCTACGGCGTCCCGGAGGAGGACCTCGGCAAGTACTACGCGCAGCGCACCCTGCTCAAACGTGAAGTGCTGCCGGAGAACATCGCCAACGCGGCGTTTGCGCTATGCACCTCGGACTTCTCCCACACGACGGGATTGCACGTGCCGGTCGATGCCGGCGTGGCGGCCGCCTTCCTACGATGAGCGCCGGGACGTTCGCAGCGGTAGACCTTGGCGCCACCAGCGGGCGCGTCATGCTGGCGTCGGTCGGTCAGGGGACGCTCGAGATGCGGGCGGTGCATCGGTTCGCGAACGACCCCGTCTACCTGTGGAACGGTCGGCGTACCGCGATGCACTGGGACCTTCCCGGCCTGTTCGCCAACGTCTGCGCCGGACTGGCCGAGGCTGGGCGTTCCGCGCCGGAGTTGACGAGCGTCGGCGTGGACTCCTGGGCCGTCGACTACGGTCTGCTGCGCGACGGAACGCTTCTGGGACTGCCGTACAACTACCGCGACGCGCGATGCGCACTCGGCGCCGACACGGTGCACGCCAAACTCACCCAAGAGCAGATCTATGCCCGAAATGGATTGCAGTTCCTGAACTTCAACACCATGTTCCAACTCGCTGCCGACGAACTCGATGGCGCGCTTGACGTCGCGGATGCCGCACTGCTGGTTCCCGACCTGATCGGCTACTGGCTGACGGGGCAGATGGTGACCGAGCGGACCAACGCCTCGACCACCGGGCTGCTGGACATCGCCGGGCAGTGGGACACCGAACTCGAGACGATGCTCGGCCTGCCCAACGGTCTGTTTCCCCGACTGGCCGAACCGGGCGCCGAACTCGGCCCCGTGCTCGCCGATCTCGCAGACCGCGTGGGGCTGAACACGCGACTGCGTGTCACCACGGTGGCCTCGCACGACACCGCGTCGGCGGTCGTAGCGATTCCCATGGCCTCTGGGTCGGCGGCCTACGTCTCCTGTGGTACCTGGGCACTGGTGGGAGTTGAACTGCCAGGTCCGGTGGTCAGCGAAGAAGCCCGCGCCGCCAACTTCACCAACGAGGTGGGAGCCGACGGGCGAATTCGCTTCCTGCGCAACGTGATGGGCCTGTGGCTCCTCAGCGAGTCGGTCCGCCAATGGGAGCGCGACGGCTCGCGCATCGACCTCACCCTGCTGCTGGAGCAGGCCGCTGCCTGCGCGCCGCCCGCCGAGGTGTTCGATGGCGACGATCCCAGGTTCGTCGAACCGGGTGACATCCCGGCGCGCATCCTGGGCTGGTATGCCGAGCGCGGTCTCCCCGCGCCGTCGGACCGGGCCGAGATGGCCCGGGCGATCGTCGAGAGCCTTGCCGCTGGATTCGCCCGTGGCGTTGAGCAGGCGTCCGCGCTGTCGGGCATCCCCGTCGAGACGGTTCACCTCGTCGGCGGTGGCGCCCGCAACCGGCTGCTCTGTCAGCTCGTCGCCGACCGCGTCGGCAAGCCGGTGGTCGCCGGACCCGTTGAGGCGACCGCGATCGGCAACGTACTGATTCAGGCCCGCGCACACGGCCTGTTGCACGGAGATCTCGATGATCTGCGTGGCACCATGGCCACGGCGCTGGCAGGGCTGCGCTTTGAACCCCAACGGACCCCGGCGGGAAGGGCTTGACGATGAAGAGACGGCTACCGAACAGGCACGACCTTGCGCCGCTGATGCAGTTCAAGAAACCGGAGTTCGACGCGACGAAGCGCCGGTTGGACAAGGCACTGACGATCGAAGACCTGCGTCGCATCGCGCGTAGACGCACCCCGCGGGCCGCGTTCGACTACACCGACGGTTCGGCTGAGGCCGAGCTGTCCATCGCGCGCGCCAGGCAGGCGTTCTCCGACATCGAGTTCCATCCGGCGATCCTGCGTGATGTCTCGAAGGTGAGGACCGGGTGGGACGTCCTCGGGGGACCCGTCAGCATGCCCTTCGGGATCGCGCCCACCGGGTTCACCAGGATGATGCACACCGAGGGTGAGATCGCTGGCGCGCACGCGGCGGCCAGGGCGGGCATCCCGTTCTCACTCTCCACGATGGGCACCACGGCCATCGAGGACGTCAAGGCGGCGAACCCGTTGGGCCGGAACTGGTTTCAGCTCTACATGTGGAAGGACCGCGACCGGTCGATGGCGCTTGTCGAACGCGCCCTTGCCGCTGGGTTCGACACCCTGCTCGTCACGGTGGACGTTCCGGTCGCAGGCGCTCGGCTGCGAGACAAGCGCAACGGGATGTCCATTCCTCCTGCGCTGACGCTGCGCACCATCGCGAACGCCCTGCCGCGGCCGCAGTGGTGGATCGACTTCCTCACCACCGAACCGCTGGCCTTCGCGTCGCTGGACCGATGGTCGGGCACCGTCGCCGAGTTGCTCGACACCATGTTCGATCCGACGGTGACCTTCGAAGACCTCGCCTGGATCAAGTCGCAGTGGCCTGGCAAGTTCGTGGTCAAGGGCGTTCAGACGGTCGCCGATGCGCGTGCCGTCACCGACCTGGGTGTCGACGGCGTTCTGCTGTCGAATCATGGTGGCCGTCAACTGGATCGGGCGCCGATACCGTTCCATCTGCTACCCGCGGTGGTCGCAGAGGTCGGTAAGGACACCGAGATCCTGCTCGACACCGGGATCATGTCCGGCGCCGACGTGGTGGCCGCCATCGCCATGGGAGCGCGGTTCACGCTGATCGGGCGCGCCTATCTGTACGGCCTCATGGCAGGCGGAGAAGCGGGCGTCGACCGTGCCATCGAGATCCTGTCCGGTCAGGTCGAGCGGACCATGCGGCTGCTCGGCGTCACCTGCCTCGAAGAGCTGAAGCCGGAGCACGTCACGCAGCTGGTGCGGTTGGCGCCGCGGTCGGTGACGGGCGGGGCGGGGGGCTAGGCCGGATGGCGGTCGGGATCCGTGACGTCGCCGCGGCGGCCTCGGTGTCCGTCGGCACGGTCTCGAACGTGCTCAACGCGCCGGAGCGGGTCGCGCCCGCCACCGTCGCGCGGGTGCACGCGGCGATCGAGCAGCTCGGGTTCGTCCGCAACGATGCGGCCCGTCAACTGCGCGCGGGCCGGTCGCACTGCGTCGGACTGCTGGTGCTCGACGTCGGGAACCCCTTCTTCACAGACGTCGCCCGGTCGGCTGAACGGCGTGCGGCACAAAGCAACCTGGTGGTGCTGCTCGGCACTTCCGATGACGATCCAGAGCGTGAGCGCGCATACTTGGAAACCTTCGACGAGCAACGCGTCTTCGGTTTGCTGATCTCGCCGGTCGGCGAGGACCTCGATCGCGTGCTCGCCCTGCACGGGCGCGGAGTTCCCGTGGTGCTCGTCGACCGCGACGGTGCGGGAACCCCGTTCGCCTCGGTGGCCGTCGACGACGTCGCCGGTGGCCGGATGGCGCTGAATCACCTGTGCGGACAGGGTCGCACGCGCATCGCGTACCTCGGCGGTCCGCTGAGTCTGCGGCAGGTGGCGGACCGCCTCGCCGGTGCTCGACAGGCTGCGGACGACCACCCGGGCGCCACGTTGGAGGTGATCCCCACGCACGAGCCAAGCGTGCTTGCCGGTCGGGCGGCGGGGGAGGCGCTGTGCGCCAGGCCCATCGATCGGCGGCCCGATGCGGTGTTCTGCGCCAACGATCTACTGGCGATCGGCATGCTGCAGGCGCTGACCGGCAGCGGGGTGAGCGTGCCCGGTGACATCGCGCTGATCGGCTACGACGACATCGACTTCGCGCGCTCGGCAGCCGTTCCGCTGTCGTCGATACGCCAGCCCAGCGCCAACATCGGGACCACCGCCATCGACCTGTTGCTGGCGGCCGTCGAGTCGCCGGAGGCCGAGCCGCGACACGTGGTGTTCCGCCCGGAACTCGTGGTGCGGGCCTCGACCGCCGGCGGGCAGGAGCGGAGCGACCCGGGAAAAGATCCAGCTACTTGATGGTGTAACCGCCGTCGACGACCAGGTCGGCGCCGTTGATCATGGCCGACGCGCCAGAGGCCAGAAATACTGCGGCAGCAGCGATCTCGTCCGGATAGGCGAACCTTCCGGTGGGGATCTGCTTCTTCAGCGCGTCGCCCTTGGGGTTGTCCCACGCCTTGATGCCGAGGTCGGTGAGTACCACGGTGGGGGAGATGGTGTTCACCCGCACACCGCGCGGCGCCCATTCGGTGGCGAGAACCTTGGTGATGCCGACTACGCCGAACTTCGACGCGCAGTAGGCGACGTGTTCCTCGATCGCCACGGTGGCGGCCTGGGACGCCATGTTGATGATCGCACCGCTGCCTGCGGCCAGCATGTGCCTACCGACCGTCTGACACATCAGGAAGGTGCCCTTGAGGTTGACGGCAATCGTGGAGTCCCAGTATGCGAGCGAAATATCCTCTGCAGGAGCAAGTCTGGCAATGCCTGCGCTGTTGACCAGGATGTCGATGCGGCCGAAGTCGTTGACGACGGCGGCCACCGTCGATTCGACCGACTCGGGATCGGAGACGTCACAGGTGTAGCCACCGTCCGTGGCGAGGTCGGCGACCGCGACCGTTGCGCCCTTCGCCGCGAACGCGGCTGCGATGGCCGCGCCGATGCCGGAGGCGCCGCCGGTGACGAGAGCCACCAGTCCGTCCAGCCGGAAGTCGAAGTCCACTTCGGGTTTGGTTGTTTCGGACATATACCCATCTCTCCTCGATGTGTGGGCCAGATCAGTCGAGCACGGCCGTTGCGATGTCGACGTCGGTGACGATGGAGGACACCAGCCCCGACTTCAGTACCGCCCTGGTGGCGGCGGCCTTCTCCTTGCCCGCTGCGATGGCGATCCTGGTGGGGATCCCGCGCAGCACCGTCTCGTCGATGCCCATCCGGCGCTCGTCGAGACCAGGTACCCGCCTGCCCTCGGAATCCATGAGCAGGGCGCATGTCTCGCCGCAGACGCCGCTCTCGCCGAGCGTTCGCACCTCGTCGGCGGTGAGCGATTCGTACACCTGGGAGGCTCCCGCGCTCCAGGCTCCGACCGAGACGATGGCGCAACTCACCGAGGCTTGGCGTCCGATGGTCTCGCGGATCTGCAGATTGTCGCCAAGGCTCTGCGCCGTGCGCGCATCGGTGACGACGAGCGGGGCGTACAGCGGCCAGGATTCGCCACCGCTGACCTCGCTGATCCGTCTCACCAGATCCGTGCCGTTCGACGTGATGGCGCCCGCCATGCCCGTGAGTTGCACGACGTCGCATCGGGGAAGCGTGGTCAGGTACGGGGCGATGTGCGTGAGGGTCCGTCCGCAGTCGACGCCGACCACGTCGCCTTCGCGCAGGATCGACTGCAGCAGTTCGGCCATCGCCCTCGCGACGGCGTCGACGTGGTCGGCCGCGTTCGTCGAATCGGCTGCCACCGCGTAGGCGTGCTCGAGTCCGTACTGGCGTTGCAGCGCCGTCGACAGCTCGACGTCGATGGCCCCCGGGTTGTGGATCTTGATCTCGACCATTCCCGACTCGATCGCTTCGTCGAGCATCCTGGCCACCTTGAAGCGGGAGAGCCCGAACTCCTCGGCGATCTGGATCCGGGTGCGTCCTTCCAAGTAGTACCGGCGGGCGATCACCGCGCGCTGGAAAAGCTCATCAGGCCCCATCGGTCGCCTCCCGTGAATCCGGAGCCACTAGGCTCGCCGGGCCTCTGCACATATGTGCAGCGACATTGACATGTGAGCATAAGCATTGCATGATCCACATCACAAAGGAACACATGAGTAGCGGAGTCAACAAATGAGCGAAGACGGCGACGGGCTGGCCGAACTGGCCGGTGCGGTGTTGTCTCGTGAGTCCGCAGCCCTCGCCGCGCTGGTCGGGGCCGTCGAATCGAGCGTCGTGGCCGTCGCCCACCAGATGATCCGGGTCCCTGGGAAAGTCGTGACGACCGGCTCGGGCACCTCGGGGATCATGGCCGAGCGGCTTGCCCACCTCCTTTCGGTGTGCGGGACCCCCGCGGTCTACCTGCCGTCGATGGATGCGCTGCACGGCGGCATGGGCGCCATCACCACGTCCGACCTGGTCCTGGCGATCTCCAAGACCGGCAGGAGCCAAGAGCTCACCAACCTCGTCGAGCGCCTTGGCCGAAGGGGTATCCACGTCGTCGCCCTCACGGAGAGCCCCGACTCGCCATTCGCCCTCGCCGCGGGGAGCGTGGCAGCCCTCCCGCCGACGCCCGCGGACGCCGATCCCGGCGACATGATCGCAATGGCCAGCACCCTCGCGGTCGGCGCATGGAGCGACGCGGTCGCCGTGGTGACGATGTCGCTGCGCGGACACACCGTCGGCGACGTCATCGACAGTCACCCGGCAGGCGGCGTCGGGTCCCGCGGATTCCGGCCGGGCGACGATTCCGCTCCCGTGGTGGCCTCGTGACGACGCCCGCGGTGATGGGCGTCGACTCGTCAACGCAGTCGTGCAAGGTCGAGATTCGCGACCCGAACACCGGCAGGCTGCTCGGCACGGGGTCGGCGCCCCATCCGCCTGCGTTCCCGCCGTCCAGCGAACAGCATCCGGCCGACTGGGTCACCGCGTTCGTCTCGGCTGCGCGCCAAGCGATTTCGCGATGTGCGGAGCCGCCCGACGTGCGGGCGATCTCGGTCGCCGCACAGTGCCACGGGTTGGTGCTGCTCGACGAGCACGGCGATGCCCTGCGCGCGGCGAAGCTATGGAACGACACGACCGGATCGCCCAACCTGGCCCGGCTCGTCGAGCGCATCGGCGCCCGCCGCTGGGTGATGCGCATCGGCTCGCTGCCCACGGCCGCGTTCACCATCGCCAAGCTGGCCTGGGTCGCCGAACACGAACCGGGACTGCTCGATCGGGTCGCCACCGTCCTGTTACCCCACGACTACCTCACCTACTGGCTGACCGGTGAGAAGGTCACCGACCGCTCGGATGCCTCGGGCACCGGCTACTTCGACGCCGTGGACGGACAGTGGATCCCCTCCTACCTCGATCTCGTTCGCGCGGACCAGGATTGGTCGACCATGCTGCCGACCGTGCTGGGCCCTGCCGATGCGGCGGGCACGGTGCGCCCGGCGCGGGCAGCCGAACTCGGCATCCGGGACGACGTCAGGGTCGGCGCGGGCGGTGGCGACCAGCACGCCGCTTACCTGGGCCTCGGCCTGACCGACGGCGACCAGTACTTCAGCATCGGTACCTCTGGCGTGGTCGCGACGTCATCGCGGGGTCCCGTCTTCGACACCACCGGCGCCGTCGACGGGGTGGCCGACATGACCGGTGGGTACCTGCCGTTGATGAGCACGCTCAACGCGGCCAGGGTCGTCGACAGGGCGGCCGTCCTGCTCGGCACCGACCTCGCGGGCATCTCGGAGCTGGCACTGGCGGCCGGACCCACCCAGGGCCCGGTGCTGGTGCCGTTCCTAGACGGGGAACGCACGCCCGATCGTCCCAACGCCCGCGGCGCCTTCGCCGACCTCACCTCACAGACGACCCGCGAAGAGCTCGCGCGCGCCTTCGTCGAGGGCCCACTGCTCTCACTCTTGTCGGGACGCGACAGCCTGACGGCGTGCGGTGTCGAACTCGGCGGCGCCGCAACGGTGGTCGGTGGGGGAGCCCGGTCACCGGCGACGCTGCAACTGCTGGCGGATCTGCTCGATGACGAAGTCACGGTTCCCGACGTCGACGAGGCGACCGCACGCGGCGCGTGCATCCAGGCAGCCGCCGTGGCGTCGCGCACCGACGCCGCCGGTCTCGTCGACCTGGCGAAGCGGTGGCTGCCGGACGCCAGGGCCCGCGTCGCACCGCGCAAACACGGCAGGGACGTGACCGCACTGCGCAAGCGGTGGGCAGCGCTGGCCGCCTCCCCGCTGCTCGACGGGGAAGGCGCGCAATGACCGCCCTCGCCTCGTGGCACACCGGTTTCCCTGGCATGTTGGCCGGTTCCGTGTACGCGGCTCCAGGATCCCGGCTGTTCGCGGCACAGACGCTGGCCGAGGAGGGACTCGACGTCCACATCGACGTGATGGCCGCGTCTGAGGGGCTACCCGCCGGCGTGAGTCTGGCTGAGCTGCAGATGATCTCCGCGGCCGTAGACCGACACCGGGTGGGCGTGCACGTGATCGGATCCGGCGACTTCGTGGACGCCGTGCTGCCGAAGATCCTCGCGCTGCATCCAGGCATCGTGTTCCTGCCATGGCAGACGTTCACCGACGAGCGCGTCGTCGCGGTCCGGGCAGCCGGCGGCAAGGCCTGGATCGCGCTGTGGCGCGAGTGGGACGGCGTCGGGGATCCCCAGTGGCCCAGCGTCCCTGACGGCGTGCTGGTGATGCTCATCGAACCCGGCACCCGCGACGCCTGCCGGCTGGATCGGCTGGATCTCGTCACCGCCTGCACGGCGCAGTTCGCCGATCTGCCCGTTGCCGTCGACGGCGGGATCACCGAGGAAGTCGCGCCACTGTGCGCCGCCGCCGGGGTCCGCCAGATGGTCGTCGGGCGGGCCCTACTGACCTCAGAACGAAGGGAAGCGATATGAGCACTGAGACCGTACCCACCACCCCGCCCCTCATGCGCGCCAGCGTCATGACCGGCGTCCGCACACTACAGATCGAGGACAGGGAAGTCCCGACGCCAGGGCCGCACGAAGTCCTCGTCGAGGTCGCTGCGGTCGGAGTCTGCGGATCCGACGTGCACTACTACCGTCACGGCCGGATCGGCGACTTCGTCGTCGAGCAGCCGATGATCCTCGGTCACGAGCTGTCCGGGCGCATCTCGGCGGTGGGTGAGCAGGTCGACCCGACCCGCGTCGGCCAGCGTGTCGCCGTCGAACCGCAACACCCGTGCAGGCGCTGCAAGCAGTGCACCGCGGGCCGCTACAACCTGTGCCCCTACATGGAGTTCTACGCCACCCCGCCGATCGACGGCGCATTCTGCCGCTACGTCACCATCGATTCCGAATTCGCCCATCCCGTACCGGATTCCATGTCCGATGAGGCTGCGGCACTGCTCGAGCCGCTGTCGGTGGCCGTCACGACGATGCGCAAGGCCCACGTCCAGCCGGGAAGTTCGATCCTCATCGCCGGCGCCGGGCCCATCGGCGTCATCTGCGCGCAGGCTGCCCATGCGTTCGGCGCCGCGCGGATCGTCGTCTCCGATCCGCTGCAGTCGCGGCGGGAGAGCGTCTTGCGCTTCGGTGCCACCGAGGTCATCGATCCCCTCGTCGACGACGTCGCCGCGCTCGATCCTCAGGTCGACGCCTTCGTCGACGCCAGCGGCGCTGCCCCCGCAGTGGTCAGCGGCATCAAGGCGGTCGGCCCGGCCGGCCACGTCGTCCTGGTCGGAATGGGCTCCGGCGACTTCGCCCTGCCCATCGGCTACATCCAGAACATGGAGATCAACGTGACCGGAGTCTTCCGGTACACCGATACCTGGCCTGCTGCAATACATCTGGTGACATCGGGCGCTGTCGACCTCGACGCGATGGTGACCGGCAGATACGACCTCGAGCACGTCGGCGAGGCACTTGACAGCGACACCGACCCGGCCAGCCTCAAGTCGATCGTCGTACCGAAATGAAGGAGAGTGCCATCACGAGCACCCGTTCACCATTCGATCTCACGGGTCGCACTGCGCTCGTCACCGGCGGAAACCAAGGCCTAGGAAAGGCATTCGCCTTCGGCCTGGCAAATGCGGGCGCGACGGTCGCGATCGCCGGCCGCAGTGCCGAACGCAATGACAAGGTGACCGCGGAGGCCGCCGCGGCGGGACACACCATGCACCCGATCACCGCCGACATCACCAGTTCGGCCGACGTCGCCCGCATGACGGCCGAGGCGATCCAGGCGCTTGGCCACGTCGACATCCTCGTCAACAACGCAGGCACCTGCTATCACGCCGAGTCCTGGGACGTCACCGAGGATCAGTGGGATGACGTCTTCGACCTGAACGTCAAGGCGCTGTGGGCCGTCTCGCTGGCGGTCGGTGCCCACATGCGCGAGCGTGGCTCGGGCTCGGTGGTCAACATCGGCTCGATGTCGGGCCTCATCGTGAACCGTCCGCAGATGCAGCCCGCGTACAACGCCTCCAAGGCTGCGGTCCACCATCTCACCAAGTCGCTTGCAGCGGAGTGGGCTCCGCTGGGGATCCGGGTCAACGCGGTGGCTCCGGGCTACTGCAAGACCGAGATGGCGCCGGTGGACCGCCCCGATCTCAAGCGGTACTGGATCGACGACGCACCCCAGCAGCGGTACGCGCTTCCCGAGGAGATCGCGCCAAGCGTCGTGTTCCTCGCCAGCGACGCGGCCTCGTTCATCACGGGATCGGTCCTGGTCGCCGACGGGGGGTACACCGCATGGTGAATGGCGCACAGCCGGGCCTCAACCGTCGGGTGGTCGTCAAGTCGATCGACGACGTCGTGTTCGAGAGCGTGCCCGAGGCCGCGCCGGCGCCCGGTGAGGTGCGCATCCGCGGCACGGTCGTCGGCATCTGCGGATCGGACACGCACGCGGCGTGCGGTCACCACCCGTTCATCGACTTGCCGTACCGCCCAGGACACGAGGTGATCGGCGTCGTCGACGCCGTAGGCGCCGGAGTCGACGACTCGTGGGTGGGAACCCGCGTCGTCGTGGAACCCAACCTGGCCTGCGGCCATTGCACCCAATGCCTCGCCGGTCGCTACAACATATGCCGGGAGCTTCTGGTGCTCGGCTGCCAGACCCCCGGCGGACTGGCGGACAGCTTCACCGTAGCCGTCGACCGGGTCATCGCGCTGAACCCCGAGCTCGACGACGACCACGCCATCCTCATCGAGCCCTTGGCCACCCCGGTCCACGCCGTCCGCCGCGCCGCGGAGGCGGTCGGCGACTTGCGCGGCCGTCCTGTCGTGGTCATCGGAGCAGGCCCCATCGGGCTGTTCGTGCTTCTGGCCCTCCGAGACGCAGGCGCCAACGTGGTGGTCGCCGACCTGCTGGCTTCCAAGCGCGAGCGGGCCGAACGTCTCGGTGCCGCAGGAAGTTTCGATCCCACTGCTCCCGACGCCGTCGAGTCGGCGCTGGCGCTGCTCGGCGGCCCCGCTGCCGTCGTCATCGACTGCGTGGCCAGGGAGAGCTCGGTGGCCCAAGCCGTCGATCTGGTCGACAAGGGTGGCGCCATCATGATCGTCGGCGTCGCGGCGGGCGCCGTTCCGGTCCGGCTCGATCTGATCCAGGATCGCGAGCTGGCCCTGATCGGCAACCTGATGTACGTCCGAGAGGACTACACCGCCGCCATCGACCTGCTCAGCTCCGGTGCGGTGCCGATCGATGAGATCATCACTGCCCGCTTCGACTTCGAGCATGCAGCGGAGGCCTTCACCGCGTCGATGGACCCGGAGAACGTCAAGGTCGTCGTGTTGGCTGGGGCGAGCGAAGCGACGGGGGATCAACCTGGGGCGAGCGAAGCGACGGGGAATGTCGTAGGGAGTCCGTCATGAGCTCGGCCATCCTCGAATGTGCCGACATCACCAAGAGTTTCGGCGGCGTTCCGGTCTTGAAGGGCATCACGCTGGATCTGGAGCCCGGCACCGTGACGGCGCTGGCCGGTGAGAACGGCGCAGGCAAGTCGACGTTGATGAAGATCGTCAGCGGTCAGTACAGCGCCGACGGTGGTTCGGTGTCGGTGCAGGGCACCCATCTAGCCCCAGGCAACCCGCGAGACGCCGTCAAGCACGGCGTGGCGATCGTCCCGCAGGAGCTCGCGTCCATCGAGGACATGACGGTCTACGAGAACCTGTTCGTGGGACGGGAACTCAAGGTGGGGCCGTTCCTGAACCGGCGCGCGATGATCGACGAGGCAAAGGACACGCTGTCGGCGTTCGACGTGGCCATCTCGCCGACCGCGCGGATGGGCAGCCTGCCCGTCGGCCTGCGGCAGATCGTGGAGATCGTCAAGGCGGCTCGGACCGGCGCGCAGGTCGTCATGCTCGACGAGCCCACCTCGGCCATCTCCGAACGCGAGGTCGAGGGCCTGTACGGAATCGTGCGACGACTGCGCGACCACGGGGTCGCCATGGTCTACACCACGCACAAGATGGCCGAGATCCGCGCGATCGCCGACCGGGTCGTGGTATTGCGCGACGGCGGTTTGATCCTCGACAAGCCGCTCACCGAGGTGACAGACGACGACATCGTCACCGCGATGATCGGCCGTGAACTCAACGCTCTGTTCCCCGACCTCGTCGGGCCGAAGCCCGACACGGTGCTCGAGATCCGTGACCTGCAGGTCGACGGGGCTACCGAGCCGGTGTCGTTCTCCGTGAGCTCCGGGGAGATCGTCGGGCTCGCCGGGCTGGTCGGCGCGGGGCGAACCGAACTGCTGGAGGCCATCTTCGGCGCTCGCCGCTCCACTTCAGGCGAGATCCTGGTATGCGGCAGAAAAGTCAAGCGCAACGCGCCTGCCGCTGCGATCACCGAGGGTATGGCGATGGTTCCCGAGGACCGCAAGATCTCGGGTGTCGTTCTCTCGATGAGCGTGCTCGACAACGGGTCGCTTCCGCGGCTGTCGTCGTTCAGCGTCGCGGGCTGGCTGCGTGGCAAGGCCCGCACCAAGGCCGTGTCCGACGTGATGAAGTCGGTGCGGCTGCGCAGCAGCGGGATGGGCCAGCTGGTCGGCACGCTGTCGGGAGGAAACCAGCAGAAGGTCGTGCTGGCCCGATGGCTGACCGGTGAGGTGAACGTCCTTCTGCTCGACGAACCCACCCGCGGTGTGGATGTCGGCGCCCGAAGCGAGATCTACCGCATCATCACTGAATTCGCCGAGGCAGGGATGGCCGTCGTGATGGCATCGTCGGACATGCCCGAGATCATCGGGCTGTCGCACCGCGCGTTCGTCATGCGCGCAGGGGCCTTCGTCGGCGAACTCGACCGCGACGCGCTCGACCACCCCGCGGTCCAAGAATCAGTGTTCCGGATGGCGACCGCACTGGACGGGCCGAAACACATACCCACCCCCACGGCCGATGAGCGGCCTGATTCACCGGAGGCAGCATCGTGACAACCCAAGTCGATACCGAAGACACCCCGGAGGCCTCCGGACCGCCGGTGGTGACGTCACCGACGACGGGCGAGCCAGTGAAGCTGTTCTCCCGCGAGTGGATCGGCGGTATCGCGCTGCGGTACTCGATGGTCATCATCATGCTGCTGGTGATCGCGTACTTCAGTTACCGCAGTGCGCGATTCGGCACCGTCGACAACCTCGTCACCATCCTGGTCGCCGCCGCCCCATTCGCCCTCATCGCACTCGGACAGACCCTGGTGGTCCTGACCGGCGGCATCGACCTGTCGGTGGGCAGCGTGATCGCGGTGTCGGCCATGGCGGGTGCCGCGACGGCGAAGGCCAATCCCGGACAGGTCTGGATGACCGTTCTGGTCGCCATGGTCGTCGGACTGGTGGTCGGTTCCCTCAACGGAATCATGGTGTCGCGCATCAACGTGCCGCCGTTCATCGCGACGTTGGGCACGTTGACGGCGGGCTCCGGTCTTGCCTACGTGATCGGTGGCGGCGCTCCGATCAACGGGCTGCCCGCCGAGTTCGGCTCCATCGCCAACACGAAGATCCTCGGTCTGACGATCCCCGTGCTCGTCATGATCATCGGCATCATCGTGCTGGCGATCGTGATGAAGCGGACCACCTACGGCATGCGGGTCTACGCCGTCGGTGGTAACCGCAACGCCGCCGAGATCGCAGGTATCAACGCCAAGAACGTGCTCTTCAGCGTCTACGCGCTGTCCGGTCTACTGGCGGGCATCTCCGGCGTGATGCTGGCCTCCCGCGTCATCTCGGGACCGCCCAACCTTGGCCAGGGCTACGAGCTCGACGCCATCGCGGCGGTCGTCATCGGCGGGGCCAGCCTCATGGGCGGGCGCGGCACGATCTGGGGGACGGTGCTGGGTCTCTTCATCATCCAGACGCTCAACAACGGGTTGGACATCCTGGTGGTGCCCGCGTACTGGCAGGACGTGATCAAGGGCGTCCTGATCGTCGCGGCAGTCGCGGTCGACGTCTGGTCGACTCGACGACGAACGTGATCCCTTGATGGCAAAGTTTCGGACATCGATCGACACAATGAGAGTGAGAGACCAGATGAGACTGACAACGAAGTTCGTCGCCATCGCCTCGGCGGGGCTTCTTGGACTCGGCCTGACCGCCTGCGGCGCAGGCGACACCGAGTCCAAGAGCGGCAAGACGCGGGTCGGCGTCTCGGTGTACGACATGAGCTCGTTCATCACCGCAGGCAAGGAGGGCATGGACCAGTACGCCAAGGACAACAACATCGAATTGGTCTGGAACTCGGCCAACCTCGACGTCTCCACCCAGGCCAACCAGGTCGACTCACTGATCAACCAGGGCGTCGATGCCATCATCGTCGTCCCGGTGCAGGCGGATTCGCTTGGGCCGCAGGTGGCTTCGGCCAAGGCGAAGGGCATCCCGCTGGTTCCGGTGAACGCGGCGCTCGACAGCAAGGACATCGCAGGCAACGTGCAGCCGGACGACGTCAAGGCCGGTGAGCAGGAAATGCAGATGATGGCCGACCACCTCGGTGGCAAGGGCAACATCGTCGTGCTGCAGGGTCCGCTCGGCCAGTCCGGCGAACTCGACCGCACGAAGGGCATCAAGAACGTGTTGGCCAAGTACCCGGAGATCAAGATACTGGCGATGGACACCGCCAACTGGAAGCGCGATGAGGCCGTCAACAAGGTGAAGAACTGGATCTCGGGCTTCGGGCCCCAGATCAACGCCGTCGTCGCCGAGAACGACGACATGGGCCTCGGAGCGCTACAGGCGCTCAAGGAATCCGGTCGCACGGACGTACCGATCGTCGGCATCGACGGCATCGAGGACGGCCTGAACGCCGTCAAGAGTGGCGAGTTCATCGGCACCTCACTGCAGAACGGCACCGTCGAGCTGTCCGCTGGGCTGGCCGTCGCCAACGCGTTGGCCAAGAAGGAGCAGGTCAACATCGCACCCGTGTACATCATGCCCGCGATCACCAAGGACAACGTCGACGTCGCGATCCAGCACGTCGTGACCGAGCGGCAGAAGTTCCTCGACGGCCTCAGCGCCCTGACCGCACAGAACCTCAAGACCGGCGACATCGCCTACGAGGGCATCCCCGGTCAGAAGCAGCCGTAACCACCAGTCCGACAACACATTCAATGACCACACCCCGAAGAGAGTGAACAGATGAAACTGACGATGAAGCTGGGTGCCGTCGCCGCGGCGGGGCTGCTTGGCCTCGGGCTGACCGCCTGTGGCGCGGGCGATACCGAGTCGAAGAGCGGCAAGACGCGGATCGGTGTCACGGTGTACGACATGAGCTCGTTCATCACCGCCGGCAAGGAGGGGATGGACCAGTACGCCAAGGACAACGACATCGAACTGGTGTGGAACTCGGCCAACAACGACGTCTCGACGCAGGCCAGCCAGGTCGACTCACTGATCAATCAGGGTGTCAGCGCCATCATCGTCGTTCCGGTACAGGCGGATTCGCTCGGTCCGCAGATCGCGTCGGCCAAGGCGAAGAACATCCCGTTGCTTGCGGTCAACGCAGCGTTGGAGAGCCCCGACCTCGCGGGCAACGTTCAGCCCGATGACGTGGCCGCGGGTGCCCAGGAAATGCAGATGATGGCCGACAAGCTCGGCGGCAAGGGCAACATCGTCATCCTGCAGGGCCCGCTCGGTGGCTCAGGTGAGATCAACCGCGGCAAGGGGATCGACCAGGTGCTGGCCAAGTACCCCGACATCAAGGTGCTCGCCAAGGACACCGCCAACTGGAAGCGCGACGAGGCCGTCAACAAGACGAAGAACTGGATCTCCAGCTTCGGGCCGCAGATCAACGGTGTCGTCGCCCAGAACGACGACATGGGTCTCGGAGCGCTTCAGGCGCTCAAGGAAGCCAATCGGACGGACGTGCCCATCGTCGGGATCGACGGCATCGAGGACGGCCTGAACGCCGTCAAGAGTGGTGAATTCATCGGCACCTCACTGCAGAACGGCACCGTCGAGCTGTCGGCAGGCCTCGCCGTCGCCAACGCGATCGTGAAGAACGAGCAGGTGAACAAGGATCCGGTCTACGTGATGCCCGCGATCACCAAGGACAACGTGGACGTCGCGATCCAGCACGTCGTCACGGAACGCCAGAAGTTCCTCGACGGCCTCGGCGAGCTGACCGCGGCGAACCTCAAGACCGGCGACATCGCCTATGAGGGCATCCCCGGGCAGAAGCAGCCCTAGTTCCACCCTGAATGGAACGGGACCGGCCCCACCCCCCTGCGGCCGGTCCCGTTTCGCGTCGGCGGGTCGTGCATGGTCGCGAGTTCTGCACCACGGTCGCGTTCTCCATGGGTCACGACCCTGCTGCAGAATTCGCTGCGCGGCAGCCGAAGTCGGTCAGGGTTTCGGTCCCAGCGGCAGCTTCGCCAGGTCCAGTACCTCTTCGGTGGTCAGCGGGCTGTGGGGGTGATGCGAGAGACACCACGGCGCGGTGATCTTCTCGAAGGCGCTGCCTTCGAGCGCGGCGTAGAAGTTGCCCGCCCTCAACCTGCTGATGTCGGGCACGTACCCACCCTTGACGCGCGCCATCTCCTTGGCCGTGGCGATTTGCGCCGGGGCGTTCAGCAGTCCGTAGAACTGCGTGGCGGAGTTACCGGCGATGTGAGGGTTCAGACCCCGTGGCGCCTGGGTGGCGTAGACCAATCCGAGTCCGTACTTGCGGGCCTGTGACGACAACGCCAGTGTGCTGTAGGTGGATTCGGTCGTCCGGCCCGACGGCGCGAAGTTCTGTGCCTCGTCCATCACCAGCAGCCCGCCAAGTGGGCGGTCACCCGCCGGATTGCGCTTGATCCACGCGAACAGCGCCATCTGCAGCTGGTTCACGAACCCTTGGCGCTGCTGATCATTGGGCAGCCCGACCATGCTGATCACCGACACCCTGGCCCGATACCCGTCCGACGGCGTCAGGAGCGCTCCCGGGTCCACCGGGGTTCCGTCACCGCCGAACATCGGATCGTTCACCATGGCGGCGCGCAGATTCTGACCGAGCTCCGCCGCCCGCTCCCGCGCACTGCCGATCGTGCTTGCGCCGTCGGGTAGGTCCGCGAGCACCTGCAGGAACCCGGGCAGGGAGGTGGACCCCTGCCGTCCGTACCACTGCAAGGCCTGTCGCAGGACCGCACGGGATTGGTTGGCCTTGGGCGTGTTTCCCGAGATCAGCGCACGGTTCTCCAGTGCGGCGAAGGCGGATTCGACGGCCTCGTCGTACTCGTCGCGGTCGTCGGCCACGCTCGCGAAGTCAGGCAGCGGCTGAAACGCCAACGGTCTGCCCGCCGAGCGGCGCGGCGTCCACACCACGACTTCGGTGTTGCTCAGATAGTCGGTGGCACGCGGGGTGTCCGCCGCGTGCCATCCCCGCGGCGGCTCGGGCCACGGCAGCCCGAGCCGCGCGAGATCGTTGTTGGGGTCCAACACGATCGACGACACCCCGCGCAGGGCGCACTCCTCGACGAGTCGGCGGATCAGCACCGTCTTGCCCGATCCCGAGCCAGCGAAGATCGCCGTGTGCTTGCGCAGGGCGAGGAGCTCCACGCTCAACCGACGTCCCGACGCGTCGTCGGTGCCCAGCGGCACGGCCGTCGGGGACTCTTCTCTTGGCGCGTCCTGTACACCGGTGTTCGGTTCTGTCGGTGGTTCGGGCTCCGGCTCGAAGGCCGGTTCCGGTACCTCGGTGGGCAGCGGGCCTGCGCCCTCGCCGAATGCGTCCCGCAGGAAGGCGAGCCCGTGCGCGGGTTTGCGGGCCACCAGCCACGCGCGCAGGTCGGGATGGTCGTCGTCGATCAGGTCCCGCAGTGCGGAGAGGATGCGCAGATCGCCGTCCGTCAGGATCAGTGTCCGGCCGCCCGCCTGCTCGAAGTCAGCGACCACCTGCGCCGTCTTGACCCCTGCGGGCCACGGCTGGTTGCGGAGCAGGAAGAGCTTTCGCTTGTCCAGGTTGGTGCCGAAACCGGTTGCTGCCCGGGCATTCTTGATGCGGTTCTGAGCCGCGATGGCGTTGGGGCTGGCGATCGCCCGAAACGCCCAGTGCCGTTCGTCGTCGGTTTCGGCGTCGAGGCTTTGGCGCAGCCGGCCGTGCAGGACCACCCGCTTGCCCGGCGGCGGGTCGAGCCGGAAGGTCTGCTCGGGGTCCCCGCGTTCGGCGATCCAGGCGTCCAACGCGGCGGACAGTAGGCCGGGCACCGTGGTGTCCTCGCCCTCGGGATCCAGGGCGGCCGCGCCGACCGCGCGCCGCCGGTAGTCGGCGAATCGCCGGTCGAAGTCGGCGCTGTCGCGTGGCGCGCCTGCTTCGGCGTCACCGTGGGATTCCTCCGGAACCGCCTCGCCCGCACGCTCTTTGAGATGCGCCAACTCCTCGACGGCGTCGCGCTCCAGACACCAACGGACGTGGGCGTCGGCGCGCTGGAGCAACTGGCGCGGTGTGAGGTCGGGCGCGTCGTCGAAGGCGGAGGCCAAGATGGGCCAGCTCGGGTAGGGCGGCGTGAACCCCACCGAGCGGTAGCTGGCGGTGAATCGTCGCTCCAGGATTGCCCTGGCGACAGCGGCATTGGGCAGTGGACTCAGCGGGGCGGTCTCCCTGAACCTGTCGGCCACCGTGGCGGTCGCCCGCGATCTGATCAACTCCCACACCACGGGCAGGCACGCAACGACCTCGGCGGTGCGCCGCATCGTCTGCCTGATCCCCATGAGCCCGTGCGCGACGTGCTCGAGGTCGCGGTTGTCTCCTGCGCTGCCATCGCGACCAGCCGTCGACGTGGCGGACTGCGCGAGGAGCGTGTCGATCTGGTCGATCGCCAGAACCGAAGGCCCGGCGAGGGCGACCAGTCGCGAGATGTCGCGCACGCATTCCTGCGGCGTCAGGGTCGACACTCCGATGCCCCAGGTCCTGCGGCCGGTGTCGTCGACGTCCTCTGCCGAGTTGAGGTAGGCCTGTCCGACGTCCTGGACGCCGAGTTCGGTCGCGCCGAGCATGACGAGCGCACGCAGGGTGTGGTGTGCCCGGCGCACCACCTGCGGGTTCGACTTGTTGAGTGCGTTGACGAAGGTGGACAGGATCTCCGGCGTCAGTTCGTCCTCACCCGCGATGGCGCGGCGGTCGGCCCTTGACACGTGAGCGACGGATGCGAGCCGCCACAACACCTCCTTGAGCTGTGTTTCGCGATCGGCGGCAGGCCTGCCGAGGCTCTCCAGGATGCTGCTGCGGGCCGATTCCCAGAAGCTGGTGGCGTCCAGTAGTTCCAGCAGGAAGAAGAAGCCGTCCTGAGCCTGTACCCGTTCACGCACCTGGCCGAGGAGATGGGTCTTGCCCGATCCGGCCCGGCCCCGCACCACGACACCGAGTGGGCTCGAGTCCGGCGCGCGATCGGCGTCGTCGAAGGCGGCCATCACCACCTCGAGCGCCCCGTCGTTGACACCAGGCACGTGAAGGGTGCCCTGCGAGTGCCACAGATCGTCGGCGGCAGGCGCGAACGACAAGCGCAGTGACTTCAAGGCATCCCGCTGCCGAGGATCCATCACTTCTCGATCGCGATCATGTGCTTGTCCTCGGCGCCGATGGTGACAGCGGCGGCATGATCGGCGTCGGTCAGCACCTTCTGGTTCTCCTCGGGGATCAGACTCACCCCAGGAACGCGGTGCATCCGGGTGAGGGCGGCGTCCAGATCGTGCCTCGGCACGCCCGACAGCTCATCCCGCAGGCGGACCAGGTCCACCCAGCCGCCGGCCCGAGCCGCGAGCCGCACGTAGGCGCCGCGGACCTTGTCTTCGACCTGATCTCCCAGCACGTCGGGTTCCCCGGCCAGCGCGCGGTCATCGAGCGGCACGAACACGTCACCGGGGGCCAGATCGTCGCGGTCGAAGTAGCGGCGCAGCGCGCGCAGCACGGTGTAGAGCGCCTTGCCCTGACCCTTCGACTGCGCGGGCACGTTGGCGCCGAACAACCTCGCACACGTTGCCCAACCCTTGTCGGTCAGCTCGAGCACCATCGCTCGGCCCTCCGTGGTGACTTCGATCAGCCCACGTCGTACCAGCTCGTCCCGATCCTGCTTCTTCAATTCCGGCCCCAAGGTTGCCAATTCGGGATTGCGGATCGGTCGTGCTTCGGCCATCAGAACCAGCAGCACCGCTTGCTCGGTGCCGGTCAGTTCCTCGGGGTCGATGCTCACGCGAGATTCCCTTCGTCGTGTCTCTTCTTGGAGTAGAGCCCCCGCACCGTTGGACGATCGTCGTCCATTCTCACCTACGCCTCAGATGTGCGCCGCGGACGTCAGCCGCCGAGCTCGGCCAGTGGGACGTCGGTGTCGGCGAGACGCCCGGGGTCCACCGGCTCGCGCGATCGGATCAGGTCCTTGATGTCGTCGAGTCCCTCCCAGACGTTGACGTTCATGCCGGCCAGCACCCGGCTCTCGGCGTCGAGCCAGAACACGGTGAACTCTCGTCCGTCGACGTCGCCGCGGAACACCGCCGAGGCGTAATCTGCCGCGTGTCCGACGTACTCCATCCCCAGGTCGTACTGGTCGGTGAAGAAGTAGGGCAATTCGTCGTAGACGCCGGGGTTTCCCATCATGCCCGCGACGGCCACCGCAGGCTGCTTGAGCGCGTTGGCCCAGTGTTCGGTGCGGATCCGGGTGCCGAAGAGTGGATTGTCGGCGGCCGCGATGTCACCGACGGCGTACACGTCGTCGTCGCTGGTCTTCAGTGACGCGTCGACCAGGACTCCACCGTCGGCAAGCTCCAGGCCTGCCTTCTCGGCGAGCTCGGTGTTGGGCTTGGCCCCCACCGCGACCAACACGGCGTCCGCGCTCACCGTCGACCCGTCACCGAGCTTCAAGCCGGTCGCCTTTCCGCCGTCGGTGGTGATCTGCTCCACCGACGTGTTCAGGCGTAGGTCGACGCCGTGTTCGCGGTGCAGCTTGGCGAACACCTCGGCGGCTTCGCGGCCGAGCGCGCCGAGCAGCGGAAGCTCCGCGCTCTCCACCACCGTCACCTCGACGCCGCGTGCACGGGCGCTCGCGGCGACCTCCAGTCCGATCCAGCCAGCGCCGACGACGGCCAGCCGGGCTCCTTCGGTCAGGACGGCGAGGAGATCGGATGCGTCGTCGACGGTGCGCAGGTAGTGCACACCGCCCGCGTCGCCGCCGGGAATCGGAGGGCGGCGTGAACTCGAGCCGGTGGCGAGCAGAAGTTTGTCGTAGCCCTGGTGGTGGCCCTCGTCGAAGCCCACGGAGTGTGTCAGCCGGTCGATGCTGGTGACCTCGGTGCCGAGCCGCAGGTCGACGTCGTGCTCGCGGTACCAGTCTTCGGGGTCGACGGTGAAGTCCGGGAGTGCCTTCTTGTCCGCGAGATAGTCCTTCGACAGCGGCGGACGTTCGTAAGGCAGGTGTTCCTCCGCTCCGAAGAGAATGATCTCTCCGTCGAATCCGTTGTCCCGCAATGCTTCTGCAGCCTTGGCACCGGCCAGGCCACCGCCGACGATGACGAATGTGGGCATGTCACTACTCCTTACTGGTGGGGAATTCGGTGACGTGGTCGCGAAGATCCGAGCTCAGCGACACCCGCGTCAGTGCCGCGGCCAGGCGGGCCGCACTCCGCGGCGCGAGCTCAGCCAGCTCATCCGGTTTCGTGGGCAGGCCGAGCTCTTCGGCTCCCGCGATGGCGCGATCGTCGAAATACGGTCTAACCCATGGCCACACGTCCTGCACCTCGCGCATGAAGATGCCGGAGCCGGTGTCGCCGATGCCCTTGAAGCGTTGCAGGGCGTGGATGGCTTCGGCGCGATCCTCCCGCGCCTCGGCTGCCAGCTTGCGCAGGTCGCCCCCGTAGCGATCCAGGACGGCCTCGGCCATGTCGCGCAGCCTCGTCGCCGAGCTCTCGTCGTAGCGCGCGTACCCGGCGCGGCCGAACGCATCGATGAGCGACGTGCGATGTGCGTCGCGCACCGCAGTCGGCGTGCGAATGCCCGCCTGAAACACCTCGCGCGCCGCACGCGCTGCGACGTCGGCACCGATCGGCTTGCTCGCCAGCATCGCCAGGGCCAGCAACTGGAACAGCGGCATCGGCTCGTTGCGCAACCGGATGCCTGCCTCGTCGGCATACGTCGTGCCAGCTGTGTCGAGGAGACGCCGCACGACCAGGGAGGTCTCACTCATTTCGGTGCGCATACCCGATGGGGGCCTGGACAAACAATGCACTACTTGGGCGGCAGGCTCTTGGCGTGGGCCACGCCCCGCGACACCCAGGACTGCAACTGCCGCTTCGTTCGCACACCGTCGTCGGAGACGCTCACCCAGCCGCGAGTCTCCCGGCCCGCCATTACCATCGGCTCGACGTGTTCGCGCTTCAGCAGCTTCTCCGTCTCGTCCGGCGGCACCCTCACCATCAGGCCGCCGCGACCGCTCGCGGCGACCGACATGTGGCCGCCGATCAGG
>NZ_JBOGDD010000542.1:0-13309 GCF_050701675.1 Mycobacterium sp.
CCGCGAGTCCCCGCGGTCCCGGTCACCAACTCTTCGAACATGCTTTCGAATTTAAACGAGGACTCCGACGGCCGCCAGACTAAAAGACCAGGTTGGGGACTAATCGGCAACTGTGGACAACCACCCCGCCACACCCCGAAAACGTCGGACCCACGTGTTATTCGGATGCCCAAGAAGTGACCCAGGGCACTAGCCGAGCATCGTCGCCAGGGTCGTGGTGAGCTCCGGGGCCGCCGAGCTGGTCAGGTTCTGGTAGTCGCCACCCGTCGTCTGCGCGACTGCTTCCCACGTGGCGCGGTCGGGGTCGCCGCCGAAGTCGATGACGTTGACCGCTACGGGCTTGCCCTGGTTGAAGGTCTGCCGGATGAAATCCTGCAGGCCGGCGCCGTCGAGCGACTGGTCGGTGTGCGGTCCAGCCGTGATCACCAGCACCGAATTCGGTTGGCCCTCAATGAAGTTCGCGACCGCGTCGGTGTAGACCAGCCTGAGTGTGGTGAACGACACCGCACCACCGTTGGACGCCACCTGCCCGTTGAGGTTGCTGGCGAGTACTGACGACCGTGGCTGACCACCGACGGGCTCGTCAAGCGGACCTCTAGACACCTCGGAGCGCCCCGCAACACCGTCGAACGTCCACAAGCCGACCTCCGAGCTCGGCGGCAGCGCCTTCAGTCGCGCGCTCAGCGCTGAGGCGACGTTGGCCACCCTTGAATCACCGCCTTCGTTCACGGTCATCGACTGGTCGAGGAGGATCGTGACGGCGGGATTCTGCGCGGGTGTGCTAACCAGGTTGGCCAGGGTGGTGCGCACGGTGTCGTCGCCCACCGAGAGCGGCTCGCTCAGCTTGCCGAAGTCGGTGACGTCACTCTTGGGCAACTCGGCGCCGTTGGAGCGGAACCCCGCCTTGGCGAGTTCGGCCAGGGCTTCCGGCTTGCGAAGGAAGCGTTCGAACTCGCTTGCCGCGCTTACCTGTTCCTGGGAGAGCCACGGGCCCGAGAGCAGAACGGCCGGGTAGTCCGCCGTCGCGATCGGCCCCGGAGGCAGCCACGATGCGAGCTTGTCCGAGGCATCGGACAACGAGGAACCCCGTTGATAGATCTGCTGTTCGGTGGCGACGACGGCGTGAACCGGCGCGGAGGCCGGATCGTCGGCCTGCACCAGTGCGTCCATTGCCGTCGACGCCTTGGTGTCGGCGAGTTTCGGCTGGCCGGACATCAGCGCCGTGACCGCGTTGGCCCCCGAGGTGGCAGGCGCCTTCTGCGGCGCCGAGGCGGCTGCAACGGCCTCCGCGGCGAGGTAGGTGGCGTCGCTGTCGCCGGACAGTGGCAGCGCCAACCGCAGGGAACCCCACCCGGGCAGGTCCAGCGCCTCCAGTGAGGTCGGATTGTTCTGCAGGCCGGGGAGGGTGGCCCAGTTCTCCTTGGCCAACGCGTTCTTCAGCTGAGGCCGAACGGCCAGCATGACCGGTGACGTCACCAGCGACCGACTCGTGCTGACGGTCTTCTCCCCGGTGGACGCCTCGAGGCGGGCCGCGGACACGGAGCTTCCCGGAATCCAGAGTGCGGGCTGCTCGCCGAGATCACTGGGCCAGGACCCAGTGAAGCCGTTGACCACCTGGTCCGAGTCGGCGGACTTGACGCCGACCTTCACGCACTTGTCGCCGACCGGGTCGGCGGTCTGGTTGTACTTGTCTGCGAGCGGACCGATCTGATCTGCGATCGACGGATCGACGACGACCGCGACGGCGACGTCACCGGATACGCATCGAGCGGCGCCGGCCTGCGACCGGTGAGACAACGCATCACCCAAGAAGCGCCACAGGATGACGCCGCCCACTACGACGACGACCGTGACGAGCGCGACGATCACGCTCACGCTGACACCGCGCCTGCCCGTCTTGATCGCGCGATGGCTGCCGGTCCACTCGCCGCCATCCCACTCACCGCCGTGCTGCGGGCCGGCCGCGGAAGGACGGTCGGGCGGCGGGGGCGAGGACGCGAACGCGTGCGTCGCGGCCTCGGGCTGCCCGAGATATGAGTAGTCGTCATCGGGGTACGGACCGGGGTCGGGCTGCCAATGGTCGGCCGACTGTCCTGGCGCGCCGAAGCCCGGCTCGTCGTAGTCGGCATCGTCGTAGTCGGCTTCGTCATAACCGTCGTCGTAGTCGTCGGTTTCGTAACCGTCGTCATCCGAGCCGCCGGCCGGGTCGTCGAAATACCGTTCACCACCGGGGTATTGGGGCGGTTGGCCCCCCGGTGGCTGGCCGTTCGGCTCCGCGTCCGAGGAGTCCTCGGGGTCGGGAACGCTGTGCCTGCCCATCCCTAACCCCTGTATTCGTTGAGTCGACTCGTCATCCGGCCCCGCCGAAGTCTAGTCACTGGTTGGCAAGGCGAGCTTTGAATTCCCGGCGTCGGCGGTGCAGTATCGGCTCCGTGTAGCCATTGGGTTGCGCGGCGCCCGACAGGATCAGCTCCTGTGCGGCCTCGAACGCAATGCTGGCCTCTGGGTCCGGCGCCATCGGCAGATAGTCGGGATCCTTGGCGTTCTGCTCGTCGACCACCGCCGCCATCCTCCGCAAGCTGGCCTTGACGTCTTCTTCCGTGATGACCCCGTGGTGGAGCCAATTGGCCAGTAGCTGGCTGGAGATGCGCAGGGTGGCGCGATCCTCCATCAGCGCGACGTTGTGGATGTCGGGCACCTTCGAGCAACCGACGCCCGCGTCGATCCAGCGCACCACGTAGCCGAGAATCGACTGGCAGTTGTTGTCGACCTCCTCGCGGATCTCCTCGGGCGCCCACGCGAGCTCCTTGGCCAGCGGAATGGTCAGCAGCTCGTCGAGCGTGGTGCGCTTCTTGCCCGCGAGCTCCTTCTGCACCTCGAAAACGTCGACCTGGTGGTAGTGCATGGCGTGCAGCGTCGCGCCGGTGGGCGAGGGCACCCACGCGGTGGTGGCTCCGGCCTTGGGCTGGCCGATCTTCTGCTCGACCATGTCGGCCATCAGTTCGGTCATGGCCCACATGCCCTTGCCGATCTGCGCCCTGCCGGACAGACCCGCTGCCAGACCCGTATCGACGTTGGCGTCCTCGTAGGCCTTGATCCAGGGTTGACTCTTCATCGCGCCCTTGCGGATCATGGGACCCGCCTCCATGGACGTGTGAATCTCGTCGCCGGTGCGATCGAGGAAGCCGGTGTTGATGAACACCACGCGGTCGGCGGCGGCCTTGATGCACGCCTTCAGGTTCAGCGTGGTGCGCCGTTCCTCGTCCATGATGCCGACCTTCATGGTGGCCTGCGGCAGTCCGAGCACGTCCTCGACGCGGCTGAACAGCTCGCACGTGAAGGCGACTTCGTCGGGACCGTGCATCTTCGGCTTGACGATGTAGATGGAGCCCGTGCGGCTGTTGAGCAGCGGCCCGTTGTCCTCGTCAGCCTTCAGGCCGTGCACGGCGATGAGCCCGGTGAACAGCGCGTCCTGGATACCTTCGGGCACCTCGGTCTCGTGACCGTCCGCATCGGCTACGACGATCGCGTCGTTGGTCATCAGGTGTCCGACATTGCGGACGAACAGCAGGCTGCGGCCCGGCAGGGTGAGCTCGCCGCCATCCGGCGCGGTGAAGGTGCGGTCCTCGTTGAGGACGCGGGTGAACGTCTTGCCGCCCTTGCTGACTTCTTCGGTCAGGTCACCGCGGTTCAGGCCGAGCCAGTTCCGGTAGCCGAGCACCTTGTCGTCGGCGTCGACGGCGGCGACGGAGTCCTCGAAGTCCATGATCGTCGTGATGGCCGACTCCAGCACGACGTCCTTGACGCCCGCCTTGTCGGTCGAGCCGACGGGGGAGTCGGGATCGATCAGGATTTCGACGTGCAGGCCGTGGTTGACCAGCAGCACGGACCACTGGGGCGAACCGAGATCACCGGTGTATCCGGCGAACTGATCGGGGTCGGCGAGTCCGACCGAGAGGCCGTCGCCCAGGGTGACGAGCAGTTGTGCCGGTGATTCAGAACTGTCGACCGTGAAGCCCGTCGCGTCGACGTAGGAGCCGGATGCCAGCGGCACCGAATCATCGAGGAACTTGCGGGCGTAAGCGATGACCTTGTCGCCGCGCACCTGGTTGTAGCCGCCACTGCCCTTCTCGGCGCCATCGCTCTCGGGGATCACGTCGGTGCCGTAGAGCGCGTCGTACAGCGAGCCCCATCGTGCGTTGGAGGCATTCAGCGCGAAACGGGCGTTGAGCACGGGCACGACCAGCTGAGGACCGGCGGTCTTGGTGATCTCGGCGTCGACCCCAGAAGTGGTGATCGAGAAGTCCTCAGGTTCGGGCTGCAGGTAGCCGATCTCGGTGAGGAACTGCTGGTACTCCGCGTGGTCGAAAGGGCCGATGACGCGCTGGCGATGCCACTTGTCGATCTGCGCCTGCAGGTCGTCGCGGCGGGCGAGCAGGTTCTGGTTCTTGGGCGCGAGGTCGGTGATGACCTTGTCGGCGCCCGCCCAGAAGCTGTCGGGGTCCACACCTGTGCCGGGCAGTGCCTCATTGTTGATGAAGTCGTGCAGCACACGTGCCACTCGCAGTTTTCCGACTGTCACGCGATCTGTCATGAGTTTCCTCTCTGAAGCGTCGGTCAAGCTTACCCGTGAGTATTAACGGGCCCGACGACCTCTCGAACGCGTCCGTCATCTCATTCGTCCTCGCCTTCGACCGCGAGGAGCAGCGCGTCGCAGCGGTCGAGCAGGGCCGTCCGCAGCGGCGCCGCCCGCTCGGCGACGTCGCGTTGACGCCGCACGTACTCGGTGCGCCCAGAGGCGTCCTCGACGGCGATCGGGGAGATGCCGTAGTCGGCCAGGTCATAGGGACTGGCCTGCATGTCCAGGGCGCGTGCCTCCGCGGCGAGGTCCAGACAGCTCATCAGCAGCTCCGAGGACACCAGCGGGCCAAGCTTGTAACACCACTTGTACAGATCCATGTTGGCGTGAACGCAGCCCGGCTGTTCGCTTGCGACCTGATTCCGACGGCTCAACACCTCCGCGTTGCGCGGCACCGCTGGCTGCGTGAAGAAGCGATAGGCATCGAAGTGACTGCACCGCAGCGGCGTGGATTCGACCACCGCGTCGGTGCCCGCGGCGCCGAGTCGGAGCGGAACCGAACCGTGCCTCACGTCGCGGGTCTGGTAGACCATCGCCCACTCGTGCATGCCGAAGCAGTTCAGCCGGGCGGCCCGACCGGCGGTGGCGCGCAACAAGTTTGCGATGAACGCCACGGTCTCGGCGCGCGAGTCCAGGTAGTCGGGGGTGACCGTGACGGTCAGCCCGCGCCTGCCGTATCCGGCGCGGTCGACGAAGCGGTCCGCCGACGGTCCTGCGAGGGCGACGCCGTAACCGGGATGCCAACGGCGCAACTGCCGTGGGCGCAGGCTGTAGTAGCTGAACAGGAAGTCCCACACGGGATGTGGCTCGCCCCGCTCGGCGCGCTTCCGGTGCGGCCCGAGGAACTCGTCGACGCGCTCGAGATGCCGACGTTCGGCCTCGCTCCAGTCCGCTTCGGCGAGGACCAGATGATCGAGAACCGCCTCAGACACGGTGTGTTCCGTCGCGCACCGTCCCCACCAGGTCCTCGACGAGGTCTTCGAGCGCGACCATCGCGGTCACCCGGTCATCGGTGGTGACCAGCGCCAGATGGCTGTTGTCGCGGCGCAATCGGGTCAACGCGTCCGGCACGGGCAGCGATGCAGCGAGCCGCGGAAGTGGGCGCACGCTGGAGGAATCGAGCACGGCGTCGGGGTCGTTCATCAGCGACAGGACGTCCTTGATGTGCAGGTAGCCGATGAACCCGCCCGAGGCGTCGGTGACGGGGAAGCGGGAGTAGCCCGTGTCGACCAGTGCCCGTTCGATCGCCCCGACCGCCGGTCCAAGGCCGGGTCCGGCCACCGGAACGGCCCGGATGTCGGCGAGCGGAATCGCCACGTCCTGGACGACGTGGGTGCGAATCTGCAGTGCGCGGGTCAACCGGCCGTGCTCCTCGGGATCGAGCAGCCCCTCCGAGAGGGACTCGGCGATCATCTCCGACAGTTCGACCGTCGACACCGTGACGTCGAGTTCGTCCTTCGGAGTCACGCCGAACGAACGCAGCGTGACGTTGGCGCACCAGTTGTAGAAGGTGATGAACGGCTTGGCCAGCCGCATGTACACCAGGTAGGGCGGGATCAGCAGCATCGCCGCCGACTCGGGGCCCGCGATGGCGATGTTCTTCGGCACCATCTCACCCAGCAGCACGTGCAGCGTGACGACGACGCCGAGCGAGATGAGGAACGCCACCGTGTGCAGCACCGATTCGGGGATGCCGAGGACGCCGAAAGGCTTCTCCAGCAGATGGGCCACGGCTGGCTCGCCGACCCGGCCGAGCAGGATCGAGCAGATCGTGATGCCCAGCTGTGCGCCCGCCAGCATCGAGGACAGCCGCTCGCCCGCCCTGATGACCGTGACGGCGCTCTTCTTGCCCTGCTCGGCGAGTGCTTCGAGGCGGTCGCGACGTGCCGAGATGAGCGCGAACTCGGCGCCGACGAAGAACGCGTTGGCACCCAGCAGCAGCACCGTCAGCAGTACGCCGAAGACGTCGGATCCCATCAGTTCTCCCTGTCGGGTTGGCCGCGTCTACCCAGCTCGGTCAGTTCGAGGACGTCGATGCGTCGGCCGTCCATCTGGATCACCTTCGCTTGCCAGTGCACGGGGTCGTCCGGGGGACCGTCGGGATCGAACTCGGTGAGATCGACACTCTCCCCGGGTTCGGGGATGTGACCGAGTTCCTGAAGGATCAGTCCGCCAATCGTCTCGTATTCACCCTCCGGCGGACGGAACGGTGTCTCGGTCTCGACCTCGTCGATCCGCAGCAGCCCAGAGACTCGCCACCCGTCGCGCATCTCGACCACGTCCGGGGTGGCGTCGTCGTGTTCGTCGCGGACGTCACCGACGATCTCCTCGATGAGGTCCTCGACCGTGACCATGCCTGCCGTGCCGCCGTATTCGTCGACCACCAGAGCGGTCTGCAATCCGTTGGCGCGGATCTGCGTCATCACGGCGTCCCCGTCGAGAGTCGACGGCACGGTGGCGACGGGCAGGGCGATCGCGGCCAGCCGAGTGCGGGTGCGGTCGTCGACCGGGACGGTGAACACCTGCTTGACGTGCACGATGCCGATGGTCTCGTCCAGGTCGCCCTCGACGATCGGGAAGCGGGAGAACCCGGTTTCCATCGCCTTGGCGACGAGGTCGGCGACGGTGTCGTCGACGCTCAACGACTCGATCTTCGAGCGCGGCGTCATGAGCTCTTCGGCTGAACGCTCGCCGAATTGCAGCGAGCGGTCGACGAGGTCCGCGGTGGCCGCGTCGAGCGAGCCGCTGCGCTTCGAGGTGCGGACCAGCGAGACGAGCTCCTGCGGTGACCTGGCCGACCGCAGCTCCTCGGCGGGTTCGATGCCGAGCCTGCGCAGGATCCAGTTGGCGGTGCCGTTGGTGACCTTGATGGCCGGGGTCAGCATCCGGGAGAACCAGAACTGTGGCGGCGCAGCCCAGCGTGCCGTTTCAGTCGGCCGCGCGACCGCGAGGTTCTTCGGTACCAGCTCGCCGAAGATCATCGACACCGACGTCGCGATCAGCAGTGCGAGTGCCAGAGCCACGCCGTCGACCATGCTCGGCGACAGCCGGATCGCGGTCAGTGGGGCGTGCAGGAGGGTGGCGACGACGGGTTCGGCGAGATAGCCGGTGGCCAGTGTGGTGATCGAGATCCCCAGCTGCGCACCGGACAGCTGAAACGACAGGGTGCGGTGCGTCTTCTGGACGAAGCGGTCGCGCCACCCGCCGGACTTCGCGTTGGCTTCGACGGTGCTGCGCTCCAGCGCGGTCAGCGAGAACTCCGCCGCGACGAAGAGTGCGGTACCCGCCGTGAGCAGGAGGAAGGCCAGCACGCTCAGGATCAGACTCATCGGGGACCCGCGGAATGGGCGCCGGGCGGAATGCCCGGCTGTCTACTGGAGGGTTCGGCGTCGGACGGCTCCGATGGCCGCTCACTCCCGAGGGCCTCGGAATCGGGGGTCTCGGTGGGTGCCAGCGGCACGTGTTCCCTTTCGGTCGGAGACGAGAAGGCCTCAATCGTAGCTGAGTCCGGGGCGCCCGCCGGGCAGTCGCAGCCCTGTCACCAGCCTGAGGGCAGAGGATGTCCCTCCGCGAAGCCCGCGGCCGACTGCACTCCGAGAACGACCTTGTCGTGCAGTTCGGGCAACGTCGCGGCGCCGACGTAGGTGCAGGTGCTCCGTACGCCTGAGGTGACGTAGTCAAGGAGGTCCTCCACACCACCACGCGCCGCGTCCAAAGCCATCCTCGACGTCGAGATGCCCTCTTCGAACAGGGCTTTGCGGGCGCGGTCGAACTGGCTGTCCCCTGCGGTCCTGGCCGCCACCGCCCGCTTCGACGCCATGCCGTAGCTTTCCTTGTACAGCCGGTCCTCCCGGTCGTACAGCAAGTCACCGGGTGACTCGTACGTGCCCGCGAACCACGAGCCGATCATCACGTTGGAGGCGCCGGCCGCGAGTGCGAGCGCTACGTCACGCGGATGCCGAACACCGCCGTCCGCCCACACGTGGCCGCCGAGTTGCCTTGCGGCAGTGGAGCATTCGACGACCGCCGAGAACTGGGGCCGGCCAACTCCGGTCATCATGCGCGTGGTGCACATGGCCCCCGGTCCGACGCCGACCTTGACGATGGTGGCACCTGCGCTGATCAGGTCCCTGGTGCCCTCGGCGGACACCACGTTTCCGGCGGCCAGCGGCAGGCCGAGATTCAGCGACGACACCGCCTTGATGGCATCGAGCATCTTGAGCTGATGGCCGTGTGCGGTGTCGACGACCAGCAGATCGGCGCCGGCCTCGGCGAGCTCTTGAGCCTTCGCCGCGACGTCACCGTTGATGCCGACGGCCGCGGCGATGCGCAGGTGCCCCGCCGCGTCGACGGCAGGCGTGTAGATGCCAGCGCGGACCGTGCCCGTCCGCGTCAGCACGCCTGACAACCGTCCGTCCGGCCCCACCATCACGGCCACGCCGATCGGGCTGTGCTCGAGAAGGTCGAACACGGTGCGCGGATCGGTTCCGACCGGTGCCGTCACGAAGTCGGAGACCGCGACGTCGCGCACGCGCGCAAAGCGGTCCACGCCCTGGCAAGCGGCCTCGGTGACCAACCCGACCGGTCGACCGCCGTCGTCGACCACGACGGCAGCGCCGTGGGCCCGCTTGTGAATCAGCGCCGTGGCGTCGGACACCGAGTCGTCCGGCGAGAGGGTCACCGGGGTGTCGACCACCAGGTCGCGGCTCTTCACGAAGTCGACCATCGCGCGGACCGCTGAGGCCGGAAGGTCCTGCGGCAGAACCACGATGCCACCGCGGCGGGCCACTGTCTCGGCCATCCGGCGGCCGGCGACCGCGGTCATGTTGGCCACGACGACGGGGATCGTGGTGCCCGACCCGTCGACGGTGGAGAGGTCGACGTCGAACCGGGACGTGACGTCGGAACGTCCAGGAACGATGAAGACGTCGTTGTAGGTCAGGTCGTACGGCGGGTTGTGCCCGTCAAGGAACATCACGGGATCTCATCCTTTGGTGGCTAGACGGGCGATTCGCTGCGATCGCCGCTCCACTGGGTATGGAACTTCTTGCTCGGGTCCTCGTCGATGCGGCCGTAGGTGTGCGCTCCGAAGAAGTCGCGCAGGCCCTGGGTGAGGGCCGCCGGAAGCCGCTCGGTGCGCAGTGCGTCGTAGTAGGACAGCGCCGAGGAGAAGCCGGGAATCGGGATGCCCAGTTCGGTCGCGGTCAGCACGACACGGCGCCAGCTGTCGATCGCCGCCTCGATGGCCTCGCGGAAGTAGGGCGCAACCAGCAGCGTGGCGAGCTCGGGCTCCGCGTCGAAGGCTTCCTTGATCCGGTTCAGGAACTTGGCCCGGATGATGCATCCGCCGCGCCAGATGGTCGCCATGTCGCCTGGCGTGATGCCCCAGTCGTATTCGATGCTGCCGGCCTGAATCTGATTGAAGCCCTGGGCATAGGCGACGATCTTGGAGGCGTAGAGCGCCTTGCTGACATCGTCGGTGAAACGCTCGGCGTCGGACGGCTTGGCACCGAGCGCGCCCGAGGCAAGTCCCGTGGTGGCCTTGCGCTGGGTGACCGATCCCGACAGAGCGCGGGCGAACACCGCCTCCGCGATACCGGTCACCGGCACACCTAGATCCAGAGCGGACTTGACGGTCCAGCGCCCGGTGCCCTTCTGCTCGGCCTCGTCGAGGATGACGTCGACCAGCGGTTTGCCGGTCTTCGCGTCGGTCTGCCGCAGCACCTCGGCGGTGATCTCGATGAGGTAGCTGTCGAGGTCGCCCTTGTTCCACTCGGCGAAGACATCGGCGATCTCGGGTGCGGTCTTGCCAAGCCCGTCGCGCAGCAGCTGGTAGGCCTCACCGATCAGCTGCATGTCGGAGTACTCGATGCCGTTGTGCACCATCTTCACGAAGTGCCCTGAGCCGTCCGGGCCGATGTGAGTGCAGCACGGAACGCCGTCGACGTGCGCGGAGATCTCCTCCAGCAGTGGGCCGAGCGACTTGTAGGACTCGGCCGGGCCGCCGGGCATGATGGACGGCCCCTTCAGCGCGCCCTCCTCGCCGCCGGAGATACCGGCGCCGACGAAGTGCAGTCCACGTGCGCGGATGGCCTTCTCGCGCCGGATGGTGTCGGTGTAGAGGGAGTTGCCACCGTCGATGATGATGTCACCTTCCTCCATCGCGTCGGCGAGTTCATTGATGACGGCGTCCGTCGGGTCACCGGCCTTGACCATGATGAGCACGCGGCGCGGCTTCTCAAGGGCGGCAAGGAATTCCGGAATGGTCTCGCTGCGGACGAACTTGCCCTCCGAACCGTGCTCCTTGAGCAGGGCGTCGGTCTTGGCCACCGACCGGTTGTGCAGTGCGACGGTGTAGCCGTGGTGCGCGAAGTTTCTGGCGATGTTGGAGCCCATCACGGCCAGGCCGGTGACGCCGATCTGAGCGGTTCCGGTGGGTGCAGAGGTTTCCGACGAGCTCACATGCAGCCTTTCGTTGTGTGGTTGTGGCACAAGAACTTCTGAAGGTTGAATCTACGCGGTAATCAGCCGCTGTAGCTCGGTGAGCCAGGGGACGGCCAGCGCAATGGTGGGCACGACGAGGACCGCCGCGGCCGTGACGTACGCCGTGACCGCGAGCGGCACACTGTTCGGCTTGCCACCGAGGCGGCGCACCCGCATCACGGTGTGCGGCCCGCCCGCTGCCAGCGCACCCCGCGGCGCATGGCTGGAGGCGCAAGCGACGAGGGCCCTGGCCAGCGGAGTGGGGCCCGCCGTGCGCACAGCGGCGTCGTCGGCGAGCAGTTCGATGAGCAGGCGCACCGCGTTCAGCGCGTTGGCGCTGCGGACGAACCGGGGGAACGCGGCGTGAACCGCAGTGAACATCTCGAGCACCAGGTCGTGCCGGGCTCGGAGGTGTGCGCGTTCGTGGCTGAGGATCGCCGCCATCTCGGTGTCCGAAAGCGCGGTCAGCGTGCCCTCGCTGACGACGACGCGGCTGCGCACGCCGGGCAGGCAATAGGCGAGCGGCTGGGCCACGTCGAGGATGCGAAGTCCGCTGGACCGGGTCAACGACGCGTCATGCGACCTGCCGAGCAGATCGACGAGCATGCGGTGGTGGGCCCGTCGCCTACGGGTGGCGATTCCCACTTGGATGACGGCCACCACCAGGCGAACGCCGACCAGCAGCGTCAGCGCGAAGACCACGACGTAGAGAAGCCACAATGGCCAGCCGAGCGCCTTGATTTCGCTGGTGATCGTCGCGGTGGGTCTACCGTCCGCACCTGGCACGAAGAGCCTGCTGGCGGTGGCGATGCCTGCGCTGAAAGCGGACAGGACCGCGGCAAGCGCGATCGACTGCCAGAGCACCACTGCGGCTCGCGGAGCTCGCAACGGCCACGACGCCCTGGCGAGCAATGCGGGCACTGGACCAATGAGAAGCAGCGCGACTACGGAGAACGCCAGCGCGGACACACTGCAAGTGTCCCTCAGGCGGTACCCGGATTGCTAGCGACAGAGGTAGAACGGTCTTTGGCTTCCAACTCGGCCAGCGCCCGACGCAGCGCCGCCGCCTCGTCGGCGCCCACCCGCTCGACGAAGTGCACCAGCGCGGCCTCTCGACTTCCGGAGTCCGAGGCCTGGTCGAGGGCATCGACCATGAGCCCCGCGACGAGCTCGTCCCTGCCGTGCGTCGGCGCGTAGCGGTGCGCCCTGTCGTCGCGGTGCTGCACGACGAGGTTCTTCTTCGCCAGGCGCTGAAGCACCGTCATGATCGTCGTATAGGCCAGATCGCGGCGTGCCGCCAGCGCTTCGTGCACTTGCCGGACCGTCTGAGGCTCCGGTGATGACCACAGGTGGTCCATCACTTCGCGTTCGAGTTCGCCGAGTCGCGTCTGCTTGGCCATGTTTCGTTCACTCTCCTGAGCAATGGTTTCAGGGTACTACGGGCTTACTACCGTGTGTCGTATCCGTGCCCCGACGTGGGGGTTGTTCGCATGCCAGTGGGGTGACCGGACGGCTTCGAACCCCGTTCCGGCCCAGCCAGGCCGTCATTTCTCACGCCGCTGTGAGTCCAGTCACAAGGGGTTTCCCTCCTCGTGGGCCTCACTATAGTAAGGCTAACCTAACTACAGGAGGTGCCCATGACGGTCGTCGTCGAGGACCCGCTGATCGCACGGATGTCGATCAGCCGGACTCTGCCGTTGCACGAGTCCAGCCGACGGCTGCGCGAGCTGTACCCCGAGTGTCCACGCGTCTATGGCGTCGCCGTCATGAGTGACCTGTCGCGTCGGCGGTGGTGGCCACTGACCGACGTGCTCACCACCGATCGCCTCCAGGTGATGTTCGACGCGGCAGCGGCCGAAACCGACCACTGCGTCGCCGTCGCGCACCAGCTGGCCGCCACCCTGGCGCACGTCGTCATCGGGCGCGTGGTGCCGCTGCTGGTCCTCGAGGGCAGGGCCTGGGACACGGGGCTCGAGAACCTGTGGGTGCACGTCGACTCCGAGGGCGCCATCGACTGGGTGGGCGTCGTGGATCCGACCTTGCGGGCGCTGCCCGACGATGCGCACTTCGACGACCGCACCGGATTGCGCCGGCGCAAGCCGTCCCGGGACCGGATCGTCGCGCTCCCGAACGAAGCGGCGCTGGCGACGTGGGTCGCTCACCGAAGCCACCGGTCGTTGGAGCCGC
>NZ_JBOGDD010000543.1:0-1554 GCF_050701675.1 Mycobacterium sp.
GCCGACCCCGCCGCCCGAGGCGCCCGAGTCGGCCACCGAACTCCGTTAGGCGGCGACCTTCGCGATCTCGATGCCGACGCGGTACTCGATCTGGCTGAGCTCGACTCTGGCCGGCCCCGGTAGGGCCGGCGCCGTGGACCGGTGAACCGCCCCGGTCGGGGTGGTGAATTCGGCTGTGTGACAGCCCTTGTCATCGCAGACCGCAGTCACCGTCCAGCCGGGGGCTTCCTTGGCGTAATTGCACCGTTCGCACTCACCGAGCCCGTTGACCGCCGAGGTCGGTCCGCTCCGATGATGCGCGGTGGCGTGATCGTGATGCCGGATCGGCGCATCGCAGTACGGCGTGCGACACGTGTCATCACGCACGTCGATGAACCGCGCCAACCCCTTCGGAAACAACCGCGCCCGTGACTCCATCGCCACCAACCCGCCACTGCGCGGATGCTTGTAGAGCCGCCGCAACGTCGCCCGCGAATCCTTCTCACCCACCGCCGAACCGACCAACCGCCGCGCCACCGCCGCGGGCACCGGCCCATACCCCGGCACCCGTGCCGGAGTCTGGTCGCCACCGAGCAGGGCCTCGTCGGTGATGACGAGCTCGACCGCCACCGGCACCGGCACCTCGGCGGGCCGCCCGGTGACGCGTTCGACCAAGGTATCGGCCATGATTTGGCCGCGCCCGCGGCCGTCGCCGCAGGTGTCGGCCTCCCGTTTGAGTGCGGCATAGACGGCCACCCCTTGGGCCATTGGGAGCAGGGCGGTGACGTAGGCCATGTTGTCGGGGGCGGGTCGGCTGGTGACGGTGCGCTCGTTCTCGGCGCGTACGGCCCGCTCGACGACGGCGTGCGGGTCGAGTTCGTAGGCGATGGCCTTGGCGTCGGCTTCGAGTCGCTTGTCGCCCTTGCCCTCCAACGTGCTCTGATCCGCGCACATCCTGGCGTCCAGGGTGCGGCGGTCTTCGACGTCCAGGCATGCCGACTCCCGCACCAGCACCGTGGCCCGCCATTCGGAGAGCAATCCCGCCTTCAGTGCGGCCAGGGTGTGGGGCATCTCGTGGACCAGAGCCCTGGCGAACCCGAGGTGTCTACCTCCTCGGTTGGGTGAGTCGCGGCGGGCCAGGGCGATCTCGCTGGCGAGGCCCTTGCCGCGTTTGGCCGCTCGCACGCCTTCGGAGGCCTCGCGAGCGCGGCGCTTGATGTCGAGTTCAGCGGTCAGTATCGCCTGCTCGGCAGCGGCCGCCGACTTCTCGCGTTCGAGCTCCGCGATGCGCTCGACCAGCACCGCCTCCATGGCGAGCGGATCGATCGTCGCCGTCGTATCGAACATGCGTTCGACTCTACGTCGGGTGTATGACAAGCCCATGCCTCAACCGCTGCCCCAGGGCCTGCTCGATCTTCTGCGTCGCCCCAGCCCGTGTTTCATCGCCACCCTGATGCCGGATGGATCTCCGCAGCTGACCCAAACCTGGGTCACCACCGACGGAGAGAACGTCGTGGTCAACATCGTCGGCGGCCATCAGAAGGCCAGAAACGTCGCCCGCGACGCCCGCGTAGC
>NZ_JBOGDD010000544.1:0-5789 GCF_050701675.1 Mycobacterium sp.
GCCGCATGGGAGTCCAGAACGGATCGTCGCGGTCGGGGTGTTCGAGCCAGGACTCCCACCACGGCGCGCCGGTCCCGAGGAGCGTCCGCCCCGCCCCACCCATTGGAACCCGACTC
The DNA here is from genome assembly GCF_050701675.1 of Mycobacterium sp. GTDB lineage: Bacteria > Actinomycetota > Actinomycetes > Mycobacteriales > Mycobacteriaceae > Mycobacterium. The sequence continues at coordinate 117 of NZ_JBOGDD010000544.1, forward strand.
GCCGCGCGTGCGACCCGCTGCCTGGCGCGGCCCTGGTTGACCGCGCCGAGAAGCCGGTACCCCTCCTCCTGACGGGAGACCATGTGGCTCCATCCGAGGAAGTCGTTGAGGCTGAAGGCGCCGGTGCCCCAGCTGGATTCGCTGAAATCGTGCGGGCCGACGGTGATGACCGCGGCGGCCATCTCCGGTGGCGGGTCCATCAACAGCGCCCACTGCGTGAAACCCAGGTAGGACAACCCGACGGTGGCGAAGGTGCCCGTGAACCAGGCCTGGTCGCGTAGCCACGCGACGGTGTCCGCGCCGTCGTCGACCTCGTGGATCATCGGAGTGAACTCGCCGCCCGAACCGAACGTGCCGCGCACGCTCTGGATGACGACGTGGTAGCCGCGTGCTGCGTAGACGGCGGCGAACAGGTTCGAGAATGGGAAGCCGCGGCCGTACGGGCCGCGGACGAGCAGAGTTCCCGCTGCGGCCTTGGTCCGCGGTGTGTAGTGGTCCGCGACGAGGTCGACGCCGTCCCGCATCGGCACCCGCAGGCCGCGCGACACGGTGAAGTCCGTCGTCGGCGGCGGCAGCCGCAGTGCCCGGCTCAGGGCGTGGGAGGCGATTCGCTTGGCGCTCACTCGGGTAGCCACGCCTTGCAGGTTACGCAAACCTAGAACTTGTAGAACGGCACCAGCTGCTGTGCGCGCTGAAGGTTGGTCTGCATGCAGTCCACGTCGTCGGCGCTGTAGGTCGGCGAGTAGAACAGCGACTGTTGCAGCACGCCGTAGCTGGTGTCGAAGGCGATCATGCAGCTGAACCAGAAGCGGTTGTTGCGGTCCGACGGCTTGAGGATCCAGTACTGCGCGGCGCGGTGGCCAGCGATGTCGAGTTCGACGGCGTCCGCGGGGAGCGTCTGTTGGTAGGTTCGCCAGACGAAGGCCTCGACGGCCATCTGGTAGTTGCCCGCGTCGTAGTGGCACCGCAGGCCGTCCTCGTGCTCCGGCGGGGTGAAGCCCAGTCCGATCTGGTTGATGGCGTCGATCGGGATGTCCTCGCACGGATCGAACGGCCGCGGATCGACGGTTTCGATGACGGGCCACTTGATGCTGCTCGAGACCCCGGTCATCGGGGCTGACGTGGACCTCAGCTCGACGGATCCGGGGCCGGCCCCGACGAGCGGATTGGCCTGCCAGACGACGACCACCGCCGCGATCAGGGCACACATCGCCGACAGCAGGCGCATCTTGGCGAGAATGGCACCCCTCTTGCGCTCGTTGTCCATTGCCGGGAGTGTACAAGTCCCGAACGGCCACCCGGACCGGAAAGGAGAACATGTTCTAGTTGCCGGGCGACCGGGCGCCGGCGGCGCAAGTAGGCTAATCGGTTGTGTCTACGCCGTCTCAGAATCATCGGCATCCAACCCTCTGGGCGATCAGCGATCTTCACATCGGTCATACCGGGAACAAGCCCGTCACCGAATCGCTGCATCCGTCGTCGCCGGACGACTGGCTGATCGTCGCGGGTGACGTTGCCGAACGCACCGATGAGATCCGGTGGTCGCTGGACCTGCTGCGCAAGCGGTTCGCCAAGGTGATCTGGGTGCCGGGCAACCACGAGCTGTGGACCACCACCAAGGACCCGATGCAGATCTTCGGCAGGGCCCGGTACGACTACCTGGTCAACATGTGCGACGAGATGGGCATCCTCACTCCGGAGCATCCCTTTCCGGTGTGGACCGAGGAGGGCGGGCCGGCGACGATCGTGCCGATGTTCCTGCTGTACGACTACTCGTTCCTGCCGGAGGGCACCGCGACCAAGGCCGAGGGCCTCGCGGTGGCACGTGAGCGCAACGTGGTCGGCACCGACGAGTTCCTGCTGTCCGCCGAGCCCTATGCCAGCCGCGACGCCTGGTGCCGGGACCGGGTGGCCCAGACCCGCAAGAAGCTCGAGGACCTCGACTGGATGACGCCGACGGTGCTGGTGAACCACTTCCCGATGGTGCGCGAGCCGTGTGACGCGATGTACTACCCCGAGTTCGCACTGTGGTGCGGCACCACCGCGACTGCCGATTGGCACACCCGCTACAACGCGATCTGCTCGGTCTACGGCCACCTGCACATCCCGCGGACCACCTGGTACGACGGGGTGCGGTTCGAGGAGGTCTCGGTGGGCTACCCGCGGGAGTGGCGGCGCCGCAAGCCGTATCGGTGGATGCGACAGATCCTGCCCGACCCGAAGTATCCACCGGGGTATCTCAACGACTTCGGTGGCCACTTCGAGGTCACGCCGGAGATGCGCGCCGGTGCGGAGAAGATGCAGCAGCAGATCCGGGAGCGGCGGTCTCGATGACGGAGAGACTGCTTGCCGGCGTGCTGCCCACCGTGGTGGCGTCGGCCGAGTTGTACGACGATCCGCCGGACCTGAGACCGCTGCCCGAGGAGGAGCCGCTCATCGCGCGGTCGGTGGCCAAGCGGCGCAACGAGTTCGTCACCGTGCGTTACTGCGCGCGGCAGGCGCTCGGCGAGCTGGGATTGCCGCCCGTACCGATCCTCAAGGGTGACAAGGGCGAACCGTGCTGGCCCGACGGCGTGGTGGGCAGCCTCACGCACTGCACGGGCTTCCGCGGCGCAGTGGTGGGGCGCACCAGCGACGTCCGTTCCGTCGGGATCGACGCCGAACCCCACGACGTCTTGCCAAAGGGCGTGCTGGACGCGATCAGCCTGCCCGAGGAACGTCGGCAACTCACGTCGCTTGGTGGTGGCCTGCACTGGGACCGAATCCTGTTCTGCGCCAAGGAGGCGACGTACAAGGCGTGGTTCCCGCTGACGCACCGCTGGCTGGGCTTCGAGGATGCCCACATCACGTTCGAACTCGACGGGTCCGGTAGCGCTGGCACCTTCGAGTCGCGGATACTCGTCGATCCGGCGGCCGAGTCGGGGCCGCCGCTGACCGCGCTCACCGGGCGCTGGTCGGTCGCGGACCAGTTGACCCTGACGGCGATCGTGCTGTGAGCGGTTCTCCGGCGGCCGGGAGCGCAGCGACCGGGGGATCGGTCCTGCCTGGGCTCGTCATCGTCGACAAGGCGGCCGGCATGACCAGCCACGACGTGGTGGGCCGCTGTCGTCGGATCTTCGGCACCCGCAAGGTGGGGCACGCGGGAACGCTGGACCCGATGGCCACCGGTGTCCTGGTCGTCGGGATCGAGCGGGCCACCAAGATCCTCGGCCTGCTCATTGCCACGGACAAGTCGTACGCCGCAACGATCAGACTTGGGCAGACCACGTCCACCGAGGACGCCGAAGGCGAAGTGCTTCACACGGTTTCCGCGGATGGCGTCACCGACGGTGACATCGAGGAAACCGTCGCAGGACTGCGCGGTGAGATCGATCAAATCCCCTCGGCGGTGAGCGCCATCAAGGTGGACGGACAGCGGGCCTACAAGCTGGCGCGAGAGGGCAAGACCGTCGAACTCGCCGCGCGCCGGGTGCGGATCTCGCGGTTCGACGTGGGAGCCATCCGACGTGCCGACGGTTTCGTCGACGTCGACGTCGAGGTCGACTGCTCGTCGGGGACCTACATTCGCGCGTTGGCCCGCGACGTCGGGGCAGCCCTTCGCGTCGGTGGTCATCTCACCGCGTTGCGGCGCACCAGGGTCGGCCGGTACGGGCTTGGCGAGACGCACACGCTCGAACAGCTGGCCGACGAGCCACGCCTGAGCTACTCCCTCGACGAGGCCTGCCTGCTGGGCTTTCCGCGACGCGATCTCACAGCAGAGGAGTCGGCGTCGGCATCCAACGGAAGGTCCTTGGCGCCGGCCGGGATTGACGGCGTGTACGCCGCGACTGCCGCGGACGGCCGGGTCATCGCACTGCTGGCCGACGACGGCGCGCGCACGAAGTCGATCGTCGTGATCCGGCCGTCGACGCTGTAGTTCGCCCGGTGAGGCGATAACATACTGGCTGGTATTCATATCGTAGTGGTAAAGGGAGGTGCGGTGTCGACGAACGAAGTGGGCACCGTGCGCCGCACCCAGGCCGAGCGCAGCACGGCCATGCGGATCCGACTCCTCGACGCCACGGTGGAATGTCTGGTGTCGTACGGCTACTCGGGGACGACGACCCAGCGCGTCGCGGAGATGGCTGGCGTCACCCGTGGCGCCCAAGTCCACCACTTTCGGTCGAAGGAAGACCTCGTGGTGGCGGCGATCGAGCATCTCGCCCAGCAGCGCGCCCAGTCGGCCGTGCGGGAGGTCGGGCGCGTTCAGGCCAGTGCCGACCCGGTGTCCATGGTCCTGGACTATCTCTGGGAGGCCCATCAAGGGCCGATATTCATTGCCACCCTTGAGCTTTGGGTGGCATCGCGCACCGATCCCGTGTTGGCGAGCCAAATCGTCCGGGTCGAGCCGATCGTCAACAGCGCCCTCATCGCCGCCATCGGCCAGTTGATGCCGGACCACCCGGCACCCAAGGAATTGCGTGACATCGCGTACACCGCGATGGACGCGCTGCGGGGGATCCTCGTCGCGAGCTTCGTCGATCGGGATTCGGCGCGGGCCAGGCGGCGGTGGGATCGCGTGTGCGCTCAGTTGCGCGGAACCATTATGGATACCCTCCGAGCCAAGTCCGCCGACTAGTTCCCCTCCGAGACGCACCGGTCTTCAAGAGGGGTGAAACGCGCGTTGCTTGACAGATACATTCTAGTTGGTATGTTTCTGGTCAGGCCGCCCGGACCGCTGGGCGTGGATCAGAAGGAGCGCGATGCCGAACAAGGTCTACGTCATCGGAGTCGGCATGACGAAGTTCGAGAAGCCCGGCCGTCGCGAGAATTGGGACTACCCGGACATGGCCCGCGAGTCCGGGACCATGGCTCTGCACGACGCCGGGATCGACTACCGCGAGGTCGAGGAGGCCTACGTCGGCTACGTCTACGGCGAGTCCACCGCGGGCCAGCGCGCCGTGTACGAGCTCGGGCTCACCGGTATTCCGGTCGTCAACGTCAACAACAACTGTTCGACCGGATCGACAGCGCTGTATCTCGCAGCCAGGGCGATCCGTGGTGGCCTCGCGCAATGTGCCATCGCCCTCGGCTTCGAGAAGATGCAACCCGGCTCGCTGGGATCGACCTACGACGACCGTGCCCAGCCGATGGAGAAGCACATCCTGGCCATGGCCGAGATATCGGAGGTGCTCTTCCCACCTGCACCGTGGATGTTCGGCGCCGCCGGCCGAGAGCATATGCGCGAATACGGCAGTACGGCAGAGCATTTCGCCAAAATCGGTTACAAGAATCACAAGCACTCGGTGAACAATCCGTATGCGCAGTTCCAGGAGGAGTACTCGCTGGAGGACATCCTGGGCTCCAGGATGATCTACGACCCGCTGACCAAGCTGCAGTGCTCACCGACGTCCGACGGCTCCGGTGCGGCGGTCCTCGCCAGCGAGGCCTTCGTCGAGACGCACGGGCTGGCCGCCCAGGCCGTCGAGATCGTCGGGCAGGCCATGACCACGGACTTCGAGAACAGTTTCGATGGCACCTGCAAGGCCCTGATCGGCCATCACATGAACGTCGCCGCCTCGCGAACGGTGTACGACCAGTCGGGTCTCGGCCCGGAGGACTTCCAAGTCATCGAGTTGCACGACTGCTTCTCGGCCAACGAACTGCTGCTCTACGAGGCGCTTGGACTGTGCG
>NZ_JBOGDD010000545.1:0-2017 GCF_050701675.1 Mycobacterium sp.
TCCCGGAGTTGGTGGCCCGCCGGATGATGTCCCTGGAGGCCGACATTCGTGCGCTGTCCGAGATGGCGATCGACCGGGCGCTGGGCAACGACTCGTTCGAGTTCATGAACTGCATCGGCAACGTCGTGCCGATTACGGTGGTGGCCAAGCTGATTGGGTTCCGCGACATCGACCCCGCTCGGCTTTTGGAAGCCGCCTTCGACTCGACCGCCATGATCGGCGGCACCATGACCTTGGATCGCCTTACCGAACTCGTCACTCGGATCGGCCTCATCCAAGAGTGGATCCGACTGCAGATCGCCGAGACGTCGGACGCCGACGAGGATGGCATCCTGCTCGCCGTGCGGCGGGCGCTGGACGCGGGCACGCTGGCGGAGGGTGAGGTGCAGATCATCCTGCATACGCTGCTCAGCGCTGGCGGCGAAACGACCAGCAGCCTAGTCGGCAATGCCGTCCGCCTGCTGGCCGACGACCAGGAATTGCAGCAGCGGCTGCGGGAGGCGCCCGAGTTGATCGACACCTTCGTCGAAGAGGCGCTGCGTCTGGAATCACCGTTCCGCCAACAGATGCGGAGTGTTCCGCGTGATACCACTCTGGGCGGGTTGGCCATCCCCGGTGGCTCCACGGTCGTGCTGTTGTTCGGTTCGGCGAACCGTGATGCCGCGCAGTTCGACGAGCCGGACGTCGTGGACCTCACTCGGCGTTCTCCTCGCCGCCACTTGGCCTTTGGCCATGGCATCCACTACTGCGTCGGAGCCGCCCTGGCCCGGATCGAAGCCAGAACGGTGCTGACCACCCTCCTAGACCGCACACGCGAATTCCGGGTCCACCCCGAGGACAAGCCCCGCTGGGTCGAGAGCTTCCTGGTCCGCCGCCACGAACATCTCCCGTTGCGTGTGACGCGGCGTTGAGAATCGCGCTTAGCCGTACTAGAACTCGCCCTAGGGTAAGCACCAGGTTCGTCGTCAAGAAGGCGAATCGCAGTACTGGTTCGCGTGGCTGACAAGCTGCCACAATGACCCACCTCAGCTTCAAGACTTGCTCAGGGAGCCATCACTGTACGGCTCCGGGCTCACGGCTGCCGAAGTCGTCATCCATCCCAAGCGATGCATCGCGCAGAAGACCTGGTCGGGGGTTGGCATGACTCCGACCACACAGCACGGTGGCAGCGGCACGCCCAAGTGATCGTCCTGGCCCTCTGGCATCAGCGCGCCTGGCCCTTGACATCGAGGTGTGCTCCGCCGATCTCCTTTGGGTCAGCGCGGCCCATGCGATCGTCTTAACGCTCAACAGAACCCCGGCACTATATTCACGGTTGCGGGAGAAGTCCTACGGCACCGCTAAAGGAGGACGGCGGAGCTGGTTCGACGAGTCGTACATCCCAAATCAGGTCGGTGACGCATATGTCAGACGAACAAATCCCCGGCGCAGAAACTTGTGGCGACTCCGCCGGTCGATTATATGGTGTCGTAGGCGAAGTACTCACCCGCCTAACGGAACCCGTGGTCGTCTGCTACCAACTGGTGAAGGTGTCGGATCGACGGTCCGCGCCGGAGAGTCTGGAGCGACCGCTTGCACCGTCGGGTGCACGCTGGCCCGGAGTCACACGATGGCCGACGGGTCGTCCCTACTTCAGGGGAGGGTTTTCTGACGGCGCCGTGGACTCCTGCGCGGAGGGACAATGCCTATGTCGTGAAGCGTCCGGCGAACCCGCGCAGCGGTAGGTCGGCACGGGTGAGCAGGCCGGGCGATGCGGTGACGATGGACTTTATGGCGTTGAGCGCGGGTAGACCGGTGACGGTCATGCCGATGGAGGCGAAATTGTCGGGGTTGGACAGGTCGACGCCGGGCTTGGGGGAAGATCATGTGCTTGTTGTAGATGCACGGGTCACCCTTAATCTGAGTGATGTAGCACCCCTTGATATCCCAGCCCGGATCGGTGTGCGGGGTCATCTGCCACTCCAGGTGCGTCTCCACCTTTGGCACGCCGCCGACCATGCCCTGGTACTTGATGTAG
>NZ_JBOGDD010000546.1:0-3285 GCF_050701675.1 Mycobacterium sp.
GATTACGACCGTGTCCGCGATGCGATCGCCGCGGTCGTTCCCGGCTGTGCGGACTACAACCGGAGGGTCCGCCAGCCCGACGGCTTTCAGCTCCCCCACCCGCCGCGTGATTCTCGCGAGTTCCCCACCACCACGGGCAAGGCCAACTTCGCGGTCAACCCGCTGGAGTGGATCCCCGTCCCCGACGGGCGCCTGGTGTTGCAGACCCTGCGCAGCCACGACCAGTACAACACCACGATCTACGGGCTCGACGACCGCTACCGAGGGGTGAAGGGTGGCCGTCGGGTGATCTTCGTCAACCCCGCTGACATCGCTTCGCTCGGCTTCACCGAAGGCGCCCGCGTCGACCTCGTCTCCGAGTTCGCCGACGCAGCAGGCGAAGTCGAGGAGCGCCGCGCCGAGGACTTCATGATCGTCCCGTACTCGACACCGGTGGGCAACGCGGCGGCCTACTACCCCGAGACCAACTCGCTGGTCGCCCTCGACCACGTCGCGGCCAGATCGAATACGCCGGTCTCCAAGGCAGTGCAGATCCGGCTGGAAGCCCGTCCCGGGGGTCGAGCGCAGCGAGGGGGGAATGATGGGTAGGGTCACGGCACGCCGGCGGGCAAGCCACCTCACCGCCGACTCGGCGACCTCGAGGGCCGAAACCCTGGCCGTCGAAGAGCCGATGGAGATTCGCATCAACGGCGCGGCGATCACCGTCACGATGCGCACGCCCGGCTCCGATGTCGAACTGGCCCAAGGATTTCTGCTCACCGAGGGTGTGATCGGCCGACGCGACGACATCGCAAGGGTCCAGTACTGCCGCGGCGCCACCGACGACGGCGCCAACTCCTACAACGTCCTCGACGTGACGTTGGCCCCGAACGTTGCCATGCCCGAAGTCGACGTGACCCGCAACTTCTACACGACGTCGTCCTGCGGTATTTGCGGCAAGGGCTCCATCGACGCCATCCAGTTGATCACCCGCCACTCCCCCGGCGACGATCCCACCGTGGTCGCCTCGGAGACGTTGTCCGCCATGCCAGATCAGCTCCGCAGAGCGCAGCGGATCTTCGCCACCACCGGTGGTCTACACGGCGCTGCACTGTTCGCCGCGGACGGCACGATGCTCGTCGTCCGCGAGGACATCGGGCGGCACAACGCCGTCGACAAGGTCATCGGCTGGGCGCTGGAGAACGACCGAATCCCGTTGACGGGTACCGTTCTGCTGGTCAGCGGGCGCGCGTCGTTCGAACTCACCCAGAAGGCGGTCATGGCCGGCATCCCCGTGCTCGCGGCGGTCTCCGCACCGTCCTCGCTGGCCGTCGACCTGGCAAGCCAGGCTGGCCTGACCCTGGTGGCGTTCCTCCGCGGCGATTCGATGAACGTCTACACCCGTCCGGACCGCGTCAAGCACTGACTCGATGGCGGAGCTTGGCACCCTCGCGGCCAGCCTCGTCAGTTCTCCTGGTAGCCGAGAGCAGCTGAGATGCGGCCTGCAGCGCGTGAGACGACGGGCACCAGGCCGCGCATCCGGGCAGAAGGCATGTACGGCCTGGTTGCGGACACGCTAATGGCGCCGACGATCTTTCCCGACACGTCGCGGACTGGCGCTGCGACGCATCGGATGTCCGGCTCGTTGTCCTCCAAGTCCAGCGCCGCGCCACGCCGGGCGTAACTGCGCATCCGCGTGCAGAAGTCCTCGACGTCGATGTCCTTGGCGATCGGCGAGAGTTGCGGGTGCGCCAAGTCGGCCTCGAACGCGTCGCGCCACCGGTCCGCGGAGTCCAGCAACAGCGCCTTCCCGACGCCAGCCCGCGTCAACGGCATTCGATAGCCGATGCGAGAGCGCATTTCGGCGCCTCGTGAGCCTGGCAGTTTGTCGAGATACAGCACCGAGCCCCCGTCTTCGACTGCGAGGTGCACGGTGTCGCTCACCTGCGCCGAGAGTTCCTCTAGTACCGGCCGCGCAACCACGGGGAGCGGATTGCCATGCAGCGCCTTGAATCCCAGATCGATCAGGGCAGGGCCGAGCGAATACCCCTTGGTCCCGAGCCGCAGGAAGCCTTGCTGAAGCAGCAGTTGAATCAACCGGTGTGCCGTGCTGCGCCCCAAGTCCGTCCGCTCGGCCACGGATCGCAAATCGACGGCGCCGTCGGCAACGGCCTGAACCACCGATAGCCCGCGAGCCAGCGTCTGCGTACCCGCGGGGATCTCGGCCGTCAATCCGTACATGCCGTCGAGCATTCCACATATGGGGACGATGGTTGCAAATTTGGGACGCACTTCCGACAGTGGGCTCGTGACCCACGCCACCACAATCCCTCGGGCCCCGGTGCTCATCGCCGTCGACTGGGGCACGACCTCCCTGCGGGCATGGCTCATGGGAGATGGTGGCCGGATCCTCGCGACGCGCCGCCACGCCAAGGGATCACTCAGCATCGCCGAACTCGCCGCCGCCGAACGCACCGCCGAGCACGAGCGGATCTACCTGGACGTCTGCGGTGACTGGATACACGAGCACCCCCAGCTCTCCGCCATCGCATGCGGGATGGTCGGCAGTTCGGAGGGCTGGACCGACGCCGGCTACCTGTCCGTCCCAACCGATCTCACCGTCAACCGAGCGGATCTCACGGAGGTGAACCATCGGCTCGGAAGCGTGCACCTGGTCCCGGGCCTGCGGATCGCCTCCCACGGTGACGCGCCCGGCGACGTGCTTCGCGGCGAGGAGACCCAGCTGATCGGCGTTCTCGATCTGGTCGAGCACACCGACGTGGCACACACGATCGTGCTGCCTGGCACCCACACCAAATGGGTCCAGGTGAACGAGGGAGAGGTCATCTCCTTCACCACCGTGATGACCGGCGAAATCTTCGGCCTGCTCATCGGGCACGGTCTGCTCGCCAGGACCGCGCGACCCGGTCGACGCGACGACACCGCATTCGCCCGTGGCCTTCGTACCGCAACGGACAGAGGATTGCCCACCGAACTGTTCGGCGGCCGCGCGCTGGTCCTCGACGGTCTGCTCGATGCGGATTCGCTTCCCGACTACGTGTCGGGTGTCCTCATCGCCGACGAAGTTCGACATCGATTGCCAGAGTGCGTGAACCCCCGACGAATCACGTTGTGTGGTGCGCCAGATCTCTGCAGGCGTTACGCCACGGCACTGACCGAATGCGGTGCTGAACCCCTGATCGTCACGGAAGAGGCGACGGTCCGGGGGCTGTGGGTAATTGCCCAGCGAGCCGGCCTGGTCGACCCGAACCGCAGCAACCGACAGGAGGCGGCCAGCCTATGAAC
>NZ_JBOGDD010000547.1:0-2508 GCF_050701675.1 Mycobacterium sp.
GTCCCGGTCAGCACCAGCAGCACCACCGTCGCGAGCAGGTTGCCCGCAGGCACACCGGCCTGCGGCCAGCTGGCCCAGAACCCGCGCTCCTCGATCGGACTGTGTTCGGCCACCAGCAGCACGGCGCCACCCCACTCGCCGCCGACGGCGAAGCCCTGGATGAACCGCAGCACGACCAAGAGAGCGGGCGCCCAGTAGCCGATTTGTCCGAACGTCGGCAGGCAGCCCATCAGGAACGTCGAGGCGCCGACCAGCAGGAGACTGAACTGCAGCAGCTTCTTGCGGCCGTACTTGTCGCCGAAGTGTCCGAACACGACGCCGCCCAAGGGGCGTGCGATGAAGCCGACCGCGTAGGTGACGAAGGCCGCGAGAATGGCGTCGAGGTCACTCGTGCTCGGGGCGAAGAACACCTTGCTGAAGACCAACGTGGCTGCGGTGCCGTAGAGGAAGAACTCGTACCATTCGACCACCGTGCCCGCCATCGAGGCGGCGACGACCCGCCGCAACCCGGCCGGTACTGGCTTGCCCATCGAATCTCCCTCGTGGCTTCCGTGGTTTCCGCATGTGATGCGCCCCACACTGCAGCTGAGTATTCCTGCAGCTCTTCGCTGCCCGCAATGCCCAACGCTGCAGCAAGCATCTGCGAAAATGCAGAGATGACCGACGGCAGGAGGCTCAGCGCCGACGACCTGCTGGTCCTGCTGGCCGTCGGCAGGTCGGGTCGTTACGTCACCGCCGCCGACGAACTCGGCCTCAACCACACCACCATCTCGCGCCGCATCGCTGCTCTGGAACAGTCGATCGGCGGCCGCCTGCTCGCACGCTCGGCCGGCGGCTGGGAGCTCACCGAACTCGGTCGCGACGCGTTGTCGGCGGCCGAAGCGGTCGAGACCGCGCTTCGCTCTCTGGCCGGCCCCTCAGGTCCGCGGACGCTGGAGGGCGTCGTGCGGATGTCCGCCACGGACGGTTTCAGCGCCTACATCGCCGCGCCCGCCGCTGCCGACGTGCAGCGCCGGCATCCCAAGGTCACCGTCGAGATCGTCGCGGCCACCCGCCGGCCCACTCAGCAGCGCTCGGGCCTGGACATCGAAGTCGTCGTCGGCGAACCGCAGGTACATCGCGCGCAAGCCGCCCGGCTCGGCGACTACCGTCTCGGCCTCTACGGTTCGCGCGACTACCTCGAACGTCATGGTGCGCCGTCGTCGAGATCCGAACTCGCCGAGCACCCCCTCGTGTACTTCATCGACTCCATGCTTCAGGTCGACGAACTGGACCTGGCCCGCTCCTTCGCGCCGGCCATGCGTGAATCCGTCACGTCCACCAACGTCTTCGTCCACGTCGAGGCGACCCGAGCTGCTGCGGGCCTCGGCCTGCTGCCCTGCTTCATGGCCGATCGCCACGACGATCTGATTCGCGTGCTGCCAGAGGACGTCGGCCTCCTGCTGACCTACTGGCTGGTGGCACGAACCGAGACTCTGCGCAGACCCGAGGTCGCCGCGCTGGTCGACGCGATCCGCTCCCGCATGGAGGAGCAGCGCGACGTGCTCCTCGGCTGACCCATCACGATAGCCGCAGTGGCACGGTCGGGGCACGAGACCACGAGGGGAATCGTGCTCCTGACCCGCGAACAGCTCAAAGAGCTGGCCCGCGCCGACCTGAGTGGACTCGATCTCGTAGGTGAGCTGCTGAGCGAACGCCGTCGCGACGCATTGGTCTGAGGTTGCGCAGAAGGTGCTTGCGCACGGACGCGACGGGGACCTGGCCAAGGCGCTCCTGCTCAGTTATGACTTGGAGATCTCGGCGGTGACCGCGATCGATGCGTCAGTGTGGACCGCGGACACCGGTTGGGAGTCCAACGCGAGAGTCAGACAGATCCGCGATTCCACCGGGTAACGGCTGAGCGAATCCCTTGCGCGACAGGGAGTCGCCTGGTGCAGTCTCAGACATGCCATTCCTCGAAACCGATGCCGGTCGGGCGTACTACCGACACTGGGCCGCCGCTGACCCCCGAGCCGCCGTCATCTTCTTGCACGGGTTCGGCGAGCACACCGGGCTCTACCACCGCTACGGCTTCGCGCTCAACGCCGCAGGGATAGACCTGTGGGCCGTCGACCAGTTCGGCCACGGGCTGACCCCCGGCGACCGCGGCGACTTCGGTTCACTCGAAGCCAGCACCGCGCTCGGCGAGCGGCTCGCCGAGCTCGCGTCGACCGAGAAACCCGGCATTCCACTTGTCGCTCAGGGACATTCGTTCGGCGCGGTCGCCACCCTGTTCCGACTGCTCGAAGCGCCGGACCGCTACCGCGTCGGTGTCGTCTCGGGCGCGCCGCTGGTTCCCGTTCCCGAACTCGTCGACGCGAACACGACGTTCGAGATCTCGCCCAGCCAGCTCTCGGCCGACCCGTTCTACCTCGACTCCATCGAGAACGATCCGCTGGCCTTCGTCGACGCCGACGGCGGACCGCTGGCGCGCGAACTAGACAGGGGATGGGACAGATTCGGCGCGGA
>NZ_JBOGDD010000548.1:0-3475 GCF_050701675.1 Mycobacterium sp.
GGTATATCCGTAGGGCAGAGTCTCGTTCGGTCCGTTGCCGTTGGGCGTCAGATAGTAGCCGTGCACGGTCTCGAGAGCGGCCAGGGCATTGATCATGGCGAACGGGTTGCCCCAGTAGCGCGGCGCATCCGCGACCGGGTCGAAGTGGAACGCGTAGCTGGTGTATTGGACGTCCGGCACGGGCACCATGGGCGGCGTCAACGTCACGTCGAGGATGGGGATGTAGTGCAGGAAGCCCAGCCGCGACCACAGGCCGCCGTCGGGGGTCTGGATGCCGCCTATCGTGACGATCTGGATTCGCTTCCTGACATTCGGGTCCGTGATCTTGGCGATGTCCTCGGAGAGCACGTTGGAGACGACGGCACCCCCTTGCGAGTAGCCGAAGATGACGATGTTTTCGTCAGTCTCGTTCAGGTAGTAGTCCAACTGGTCCTGCAGGGCCAACGTGCCCTTGCCGACCGACTCGTCCCACTTGTCGCAACCGTCCGGTCCCGATCGGCACCAGCCGGGGAAGAACGCCAGCGGCCAGAACGACGCGGGGTAGTCGATGCCTTGCAGATCGCACGTCGCGGCGTCTGCACAGGCGGTGCCTTGGAGATATCGTTTCTGCGCCTGTTGCATGTAGTCGTCGACGTCACCTGCGATGGGCGTTCCGGTGCCCGGCACGATCAACGCGACGGCGCCGAACGCAAATGTCGCGGCGAAGACCGCCCCCACGCCAAGGACGATCGTGGCTAGCAGAGAGACGAATACCAGGCCCAACCGCTTTGCCAATTTGCGCATACGTAACAAGATCACACAACAATCCGCGCCACGGTGGCAGTTCAGCAAACTCGCCAAGATATTTCTCGCCGAGGTGGCCGATCGCGCTCCGTCGTCCGTTCAACGAGCCGGACCGGGCCGCGGGGTGGTGCGCAACGCCCGAGAGGGCTCGGATCCATCACTTCGTCCCACCCCGGCCTCGGGCCGTTGCTGAAATCGCAGACTGATGTTAGTTCTTCACGTCCACGCCTTCTGAATCATCACGTCGTGGCATTGCTCAGCAGGTCATTGGCCCGTTCGACATATGCCGGAATACTTAGCCATCCCCGTTTCCGTACGTTAGGCTGCAGAGGATTGCCGCCAGGGACTTCCGCCGCGGTGGCAAACGGATCGAAACGAGCGTGAGGCTGGAGTCGTCGCAGAGGCGCAATGGTTGTCGAGCCGTTCGCTCGACCGCCAGCGCACAGTCGACCAGGCCTCCGGGGGGAGTGCAGTCACGTGTGTGGGATTGTCGCCGTCGTATACGACGCGTCGGACGTCTGTCCGCCGGACGGGCTCGAATTGGTGAACGAGATGACGTCGGCCCTTCGGATGCTGACCATCGAGGCCGGTCAAACGCCGCGGCCAGCCGAGGTCGAATGCGTAGCTGACGCACTGACTCGGGTCGACGACCGATTGCGTGGAATCGCCGGGGTGCGGTGTCTGCTCGACCAGCCGTCGGTCGCGGAGTCGCTCGCCGCCGTGTCGATCGACATCGAGCGGCAGATCGCCGCACTCGAGGCGGCGCTGCAGACGCGGACCACCGCCCACGACGACGTCGAGAGGCTGAACGCCGCCACGGTCGCACTGAAGGACGCGTGGTGGTCGATCAGTCGGGATCGCCTGCGGTTCGCCGCCGAGGTCGACGAACTTGCCGGATCGTCGGTCGGCGCGGCGGCGCGCGACGCCTACGCAGCCATCCAGGTGGGTCTGTCGTCGCTCGACCGGCTGGAATTGCGCGGTCGCGATTCAGTGGGCCTGCACGTTCTCGTCACCGGGCACGCCCTCGACTTCGACGACCCAGGAACCGCCGCGGCGATAGCGCGTCGGGGCAGCGATCCGTTGTTCACCTCCACCGCGGTGCGGACGCCGGCGGGACATCTGAGCATCGTGTACAAGCACGCTGCGGAGATCGGCGGGTTGGGCGACAACGGACGCGCCCTGCGGGCCGCGATTGCCACCGATTCGCTGCTGTTCGACGCGCTCCAGACGTCGACCGCGCACGTGGTCGTCGTCGGGCACACCCGCTGGGCCAGCATCGGAATGATCAACCAGGCGAATGCGCATCCGCTTACCAGCGAAGAACTTTCGGGCTCATCGGCAGACGTCGACTCTCCCTATGTCGTCGCCGCACTCAACGGCGACGTCGACAATTACGCGGAGCTGATCGAGCGGTACGGCCTCGACATTGCGTCAGAGATCACCACCGACGCCAAGGTGATCCCGATCCTCGCGGGTCGACGAATGGGCGTGGACGTCGAGATCGTTGACGCGTTTCGCCATACCGTGACGGAGTTCGATGGTTCCGTTGCCATCGCCGCGAACTGCGCAGCCGAGCCCGGCAGGGTGCTGCTGGCTCAGCGCGGCAGCGGGCAATCGCTGCTCGTTGGCGCCCTCGACGGGATGACGATCGTCGCATCCGAACTCTACGGACTGGTCGAACACTGTCGCAATTACATTCGCCTGGAGGGCAATACGGGCGAAGTGGTGACAATCGACAGCACCGATGCCGGCCGCCTGCACGCCATGGGCCGGTGGGCCTACGACGGGTCGGCCCGGCCGATCACCGATGCAGACGTCGCGACGGCGTCCATCACCACGCGCGACATCGACCGGCGCGATCATGCCCACTTCTTGGAGAAGGAGTTGCACGAGTCGCCCGACTCGATGCAGAAGACGCTGCGGGGTCGCATCTCCGACGTGGGCGGAATGCTTCGAGCCTCCTTGGGAGAGGAGGTGATTCCGCCGCAGCTGGTCACCCGGCTGAACAACGGCGCGATCCGACGGGTTGTCGTGATCGGCCAAGGAACCGCTGCCGTGGCAGGCAGGGCGGTGGCAGCGGCGATACGGGACGCCTTCGCCCGCGACCACTTCGAAGTCATCGCCACGACGGCCACCGAGCTGTCCGGCTTTCGACTCGTCCCCGACATGTCGGACACGCTGGCGATCGCCATCAGCCAGTCTGGAACCACGACCGACACCAACCGCGCGGTCGACATCATTCGGCGCAGGGGCGCCATCGTGATAGCGGTGGTGAACCGCCGGGGAAGCGATCTCACCGAGAAGGCTGACGGCGTGCTCTACACGGCCGACGGTCGCGACGTCGAGATGTCCGTCGCCTCGACGAAGGCCTTCTACGCCCAGATCGCTGCGGGAACGCTGCTCGCGCGAGCGTTGGCGCGGGCTGCCCGCTGTCAGAACGACTCCGAGGAACACGAACTCCTCACTGCGCTCTCATCGCTGCCCGATGCCATGCGTCGGCTCCTGGACGACGAGAAGCAGGTCGCCGTGCTGGCTCAACGCCACGCGCCGATGAGGACGGCATGGGCGGTCGTCGGCTCCGACCGGAATCGAATTGCGGCTGAAGAGATTCGGATCAAGTGTTCTGAACTCACCTATCGATCCATCTCGTGTGACGAATCGTCGGACAAGAAGCACATCGACCTGTCCGCGG
>NZ_JBOGDD010000549.1:0-4860 GCF_050701675.1 Mycobacterium sp.
GAGTTGGGGGTGGCGGAGTGGGGGTCATGGGCGGCTGATCTCTGCGCGGAAGCCGTCGTCCTTCAAGAACAGCGACGTGTGATCGGCGGCGAGGTGACTCCACTTCAGGTCGAGGCCGCCGTCGACCAACAGGGTCTGGCCGGTGACGTAACTGGACAGGTCGGACAGCAGGAACAGAATTGCGCCCGCCTGCTCCTCGGGCCGTCCGCGGCGCCCCATCGCGATGGCGGCGCGATCGCGTTCGGGGTCTGGGTCGACGTAGGTCTGCGAGGCGGCCGTCTCGGTGACGCCCGGTGCGACGGCATTGACGCGGATGCCGTCGATGGCGAGCTCCAGGGCCATGGTGCGGGTCATCGCCACCACCGCCGCCTTCGCGGTGCCGTAGGCGATGTGGAACGGCGCGGTGTTGAGGCCGCTGATCGACGAGATGGACACGATCGAGCCCGGCTTGCCCTGCGCGCGAAGCTCCGCGGCGACGGCCTGACTGGTGAAGAACGTCGTCTCCAGATTGGCGGTGAACAGGTCGCGCCAATCGGCGCGGGTCACCCGGGTCGACGGCATCCAGGTCGACGGGGCGGCACCGCCTGCCACGTTGACGAGGCCGTACAGCTCGCCGTCGGTTCGGCGGACCTGATCCATCACCGCGGCGATGCCGTCGTCGGTCGACGCGTCGGCAGCGACCGGCACGACGGACAGTCCACGCCGAGCGAGCGGCACCACGTGCTCGTCCAGGTTCTCCTTGGACCGGCTCACTGCGATCACGGTGGCCCCGGCCTCGGCGGCCATGGCAGTCACCGTCGTCCCGATGCCGCCGCCACCCGCGCCGGAGACCACGACGATGCGGCCGTCGAGACTGAGAAGTCCATGAACCGAAGACATGACTCGCTCTCTGCCGCGTAATTGTCCGGACAACATATGCTGCTCTGCCTATTGGAGAACACTATTCCGCAGGCACAATGCGATCGTCAAGACTCGATCTTCTCGGACCCTTCCTATTGTCTGGACTAGCTGGGCTTGCTATCGTCCGATCCGTGAACGGCGGACCGATGACTCGCTATGCTGCCCCGACCTCGCCGACGGCGGCCGAGGGATGGAGCCTGCAGCGGCTGACCGCGCCCAGCCGACTGTTCGGTGCCAACGGTCTGCGTACCGGTCCCGATGGCCGCATCTACATCGCGCAGGTCACCGGCAGCCAGATCAGCGCGCTCAACCTCGCCAACGGTGAACTCGAGACCGTCAGCGCCAAGGGCTGCGACATCATCGCGCCCGACGACGTGGCGTTCGACGGGTCCGGCAACCTCTTCGCCACCGAGGTCATGGATGGCCGCGTCAGCGTGCGCAACGCCGACGGCACCACCCGCGTCCTGCGCGACGACGTCCCCTCCGCCAACGGCATCACGTTTCACGACGGTCGGCTGTTCATCGGAGAGTGCCGAGAAGGCGGCAGGCTCATGGAATTCGACCTCGCCGGAGGTCCGCCGCGGATCCTCTTGGAGAACGTGCCGTCGCCGAATGCCATGGAGATCGGACCCGACGGGTTGTTGTACTTCCCGGTGATGGGCGCCAACGAGATCTGGCGCATCGATCCCGACGGCGGTGAGGCTCAGACGGTGGCCACCGGTCTCGGCGTGCCGGATTCGGTCAAGTTCGACTCCGAGGGCTTCATCGTCTCCACCCAGGTGGCCAGCGGCCAGGTACTACGCATCGACCCGCGTACCGGTGAGCAGACCGTGCTGGCGCAACTGACACCCGGCCTGGACAACTGCACGTTCGTCGGGTCCGGTTCGGGGGCGCGCCTCTTCGCGTCGAACTTCACTGGCGAGATCACCGAGATCCTCGGCGGCGGCAAGACTGCCACGGTCCTGCCGGGAGCGCTCAACTGGCCGCTCGACGTCACCGTCGGCAGCGACGGCCTGGTCTACGTCGCCGACGGCACCTACTTCTACGCACTTGCGCCCGACGGCTCGCTGCAGACGGTCGGCATGCTGTTCTCGCCTGGCTACCCGGGCTTCATCCGGGGACTCGTCGCCTCGGGTCCCGGCGAGTTCGTCGTAACGACCTCGGGTGGCCAGATCACCCGCTACCGACCGGCAACCGCCGAAAGCGAGGTGTTGGCAGACGGTTTCGATCAGCTCTACGGTCTGGCCATGACCGCGCGCGGCGTCGTGGCCGTGGAACAGGGCAGCGGCCAGGTGGTGGCCGTGGACCGTTCGGGGGCCCTCGAGGTGCTCGCCAAGGGACTGAACGTGCCCGTCGGCGTGACCGTGACGCCCGACGGCACCGTCCTGGTCGCCGAGTCCGGCGCGGGTCGCGTGGTGCGCCTCACCTCGTCGGGCGCCGAGACCGTGATCGACGGACTCCGACGTCCGCAGGGCATCCTCGCCACCGACGGTCAGCTGTTCATCGTGGACGCGGGCGAGAAGGCGGTCGTCACCGTCGACCTGACGAGCGGGGCCCGCACGACCATCGCCGCCGGACTGCCGATCGGCCCCCCGCCGGGGGTGGAACCCAAGCCGCTCAGGGGAATGCCCCCGTTCTCCGGGCCACAGGGTCCGTTCGCCGGCATCGCCGCGGGACCCGACGGAACGCTGTACGTGTCGGCCGACGGAGAGGGCAGCGTGTTCGCGCTGCGAAGGGGCTGACCGCCATGACGGTCACTCCCGCCGACCACCGCTATCTTCAGGTGGCCCGTACGCTGCGCAAGGAGATCGTGGACGGGGTGTTTCCCGTCGGCTCGCAACTGCCGACGGAACACGAGTTGTGCGAACGGTTCTCGGTCAGCCGCTACACCGTCCGGGAAGCCCTGCGCAGGCTTCGCGACGACAACCTGGTCTCGTCGCGGCCGCGGGCCGGCACCATGGTGGTTCCACGGGTCTCGGTGAACTCCTACGCCCAGGACAACATGACCATCGACGATCTGCTCGCGTTCGCCAGTGGCGCCGGTCTTGACATCGACTCCACCGGAATGGTCACCGTCGACGCCGAACTCGCTGCGCACACAGGGCTTCCCGTTGGCGAGGAGTGGCTGGCCGTGCTCGGCTTCCGGCAGGCGGTCGACGCCGAGTACACGCATTGCTGGACCGAGTACTACATCAATCGCGCCTTTGCGGCCGTAGGCAGACTGCTGCAACGGCACACCGGCCCGATCTTCCCGCTCATCGAGGACCTCTTCGGGGTGAGCATTGTCGAGGTCCATCAGGAGATCGGCGCGGTGCTGGTGACGCCCGACCTCGCGGGACGCCTCAAGGTCGCCGCGGGCTCACCCGCCGTCGAGGTGCATCGCACGTACAAGACCTCCGACGGCGACGTCGCCCAGGTCACCGTCAACACGCACCCCGCGTCTCGTTTTCGGCACTCGATGACGCTGCGCCGGGTCAGGGGTTAGTGCGCGCCGGTGACCAGGGCATTGCACGACGACGCCTATGCGCGCGGACTGTGGGTCAGCACCACGCTTGCCGACTCGCTCCGGGAGGCGGCGCAGCTGACACCCGGTCGAATCGCGCTGGTGGACGGCGACATCCGACTCGACTGCCGGACTCTGCTGACGCAGGCTGAAGACCTGGCCGCCGCACTAACCGAACGGATGCCCCGCGGCAGTGTGGTGTCCTTCATGCTCCCCAACTGGCACGAGGCAGCGGTCATCTACCTCGGAGCGACGATCGCCGGGCTGGTCGTGAACCCGATCCTGCCGTCGCTACGCGATCACGAGCTGAGCTTCATCCTCGACGATGCCGACACCCGGATCATCTTCATCCCCACCATCTTTCGCGGTCACGACTACTCGTCAATGCTGAGTCGGGTCGTCGCGGCCATGGCGAACCCGCCCGAGGTGGTCGTCGTGCGTGGGTCGGCGGATGCGCACACGGCGTACGGTGCGCTCTTCAATGGGCGGACCTGCGAGGTCCCCGTCGATCTCGATCCCGATGCGGTGCGGATGATCCTCTACACCTCGGGTACCACGGGGCGCCCCAAGGGGGTTCTGCACAGCCACAATTCGATTCACGCGCTGATCCAGCAGATCCGCGAGCACTGGCTGATCGAGCCCGGTGACACATTCCTGGTCCCTTCACCAATCGCACACATCGGCGGTTCCATCTACGCCTTCGAATGCCCACTGCTCGCGGGTTCCACTGCGGTGCTGATGGACCGTTGGGACGCGGACGCGGCGATCGAGCTGATGACGTCGCATCGATGCACCCACATGGCGGGCGCGACCCCGTTCCTCGAACAGTTGTTGGCGGCGGCCGAGAAGGCCGGCACGAGGCTGCCCGCGCTCAAGGTGTTCATCTGCGGCGGGGCGGGTGTTCCGCCCTCACTCATCCGCAGGGCCGCCGCGTATTTCGACCGTGCCGCCGTCAGCCGGGTGTATGGCTCGACGGAAGTCCCCGTGACGACCGTAGGGGCCCTTGATGACGCCGACCGTTCCGCCGACACCGACGGGAGGCCCGGGATCGCGGGCGTGCGAATCGTGGACGGCGAGATCCGCGCCCGTGGTCCCCAGATGCTGATCGGCTACCGGCACACCCGCGACGGCGCGGACGTGTTCGACGACAACGGCTTCGTCCGCACGGGCGACCTCGGCCGCTGGGACGACGACTGCCTGGTGGTCACCGGCCGAGCCAAGGACGTCATCATCCGAAACGGTGAGAACATCTCCCCCAAGGAGATCGAGGACCTCCTGATCGGACATCCCAGCATCGTCGAGGTGGCGATTGTCGGCGTGCCAGACGTGCGGACCGGTGAGCGGGCGTGTGCGGTGATCGTCGCGGCGGCCGGCGGCGGCCCGGACGTCTCCGATCTGCGCGACTTCCTCGAAGGGCATGGGGTGGCCAGGTTCAAAGTGCCTGAACAGGTGACGAT
>NZ_JBOGDD010000550.1:0-3403 GCF_050701675.1 Mycobacterium sp.
GCAGTCCTCTCCGGCGCCACCGATCCCGAGATCGAGGACGTGGAAGTCGTTCGGCGACCGGCACTTTCGGTCTCACCGACCGACATGCTGGAAGCCGACGGCTATCTTCTCGGCACGCCGGCGAACCTGGGCTACATGAGCGGCGCGCTCAAGCATGCGTTCGACGTCTGCTATTACCCATGCCTGGATGCGACCAGGGGGCGGCCGTTCGGGCTCTACCTCCACGGCAACGAGGGCACCGAGGGGGCAGAGCGGGGCGTCGCCGCCATCACGACCGGGCTCGGTTGGGTCAGGGCCGCTGAGAACGTCGTGGTGTCGGGCAAGCCGAGCAAGGACGACGTGGAGGCCTGCTGGAACCTCGGCGCAACGGTCGCTGCTCAATTGATGGGCTGAGATCGGCTCACCCCCGCCACGCTCACCATTACGCTCATGGCCTGACGGAGGAGACGACCCATGCCTGGTATCGCCGAACTGGCCTTGGCCGGCGCGCCGCTGGCCGGCGGTGCGCTGCTCGGCCTCATTGCGGGGAACGTGCGCGGTCCCGACGTGCGGGGCCTGATCAAGCAGGACATGGACCTCCTCGATCGCATTCCGGAGGATCAACCCGAGCGGCGGGCCGAGCTGCAGCGTGTGATCGATCTGCGCATCGACGACATCATCGCCTCTGTGGACAAGAGCCGGTCTCTGCTCGAGGTCGCCCAGTCCTACCGCGGTAATTGGCGCGACATCGTCGTGTTCATTTGCGCGATCCTCTTCACGATCATCTGGTGGAACGTCAGCCACAGCCGGTCCAACTGGGAGCTGATGTTCGTCGTGATGATCCTGTTGTCGATCATCGCAGGTGTGTATGCCGGGCGTGGAATCTTCCGCGCGCTGCGTACGCTGCTGCGTCGCCGCGATCAGTAGTGGTAGGTGTCCGACGGCGCGGGCACGTGATCGGGGTCGTCGCCGAACTCGGAGGTGTGGATGCCGTACGCCTTCGCCAGATCCAGGATCTTGGTGGCACGCGCGATGCGGGGTAGGTCAGAACCGTTGCGGATCTCGCCGCCGTCGCGCTGGAATTCTTCGAAGAACTCTCCTGCCCAGGCGATCTCGTCCTGGGAGGGGGACAGGCCTTCGTTGACCGACGGGCACTGATCGGGTGTCAGGCAGATCTTGCCGGTCATGCCGAACTCGACGGAGACGGCGCTGGCCTCGATGAGCTTGAGCGCGCTCGAGCCGATGGTCGGCCCGTCGATCGCGCTGGGCAGGTGGGCCGCCTTCGCCGCGATCGTGAAACGTGACCGCGCGTAGGCAAGCGTTGCCGGGTTGTCGCCGAAACCCGTGTCCCTGCGGAAGTCGCCGATGCCGAAGGCCAACCGGAAGGTGCCCTTGGTGGCGGCGATCTCGGTGATGCGTTCCAGCCCGCGGGCGGTTTCGACGAGGGCGACGATCGGAACGTCGGGCAGCCGCTTGGCCGTCTCGATGACGTGATCCACGGATTCGACCATCGCCAGCATGATTCCTCCGACCGGGGAGTCGGCGAGCATCTCGAGGTCATCGGCCCACCAGCGGGTGCCGAAGCCGTTGACGCGAACCCAGTCGGCGTTGCCTTCACCCAGCCACCGCGCCACGTTGTCGCGGGCCGCGGACTTGTCCTTGGGTGCGACCGCATCCTCGATGTCGAGGACGACGATGTCGGCACGCGAGTGCGCCGCTGGCGCGAACCGGTCGTATTGCGCGCCGTTGACCAGGAGCCAGCTCCTGGCCAGGACCGGGTCGATGCGAAACCCGGGGTCCGAGGGGTCCTGATGGGAAGCCGGGTCATCGCCGGTGGCCTGGTCGTACACGGGTCAATCGTCGCCTACCGGGTGAGGACGAGGCAAAACGGGTCGGAGACTCAGCCCAGCTTTGCGCCGAAGAAGCTCTCCATCGCCTTCCAGTGCCGCTCGGCGGCGTCGGCGTCGTAGACGGCGGCGTGGTCGGACACCGCGAAACCGTGGGCGGCGGGATAGAACTCGATGGCGTGCTCGACGCCCGCTGCGGTCAGCGCCTTGTCCAGGGTCTCTGCCTGGTCGGTGGGGAAGGACTTGTCGTTCTCGGCGCCCGCGACGTAGACGGCGGCCCGGATCCGGTCGGCCAGCAGGTGAGGGCTGCCAGGATCATCGGACGCGAGGCCGCCGCCGTGGAACGACATCGCTGCCGCCACCCTCTCGGGGACGCGACCGGCGACCACCAGGGACGTCCGTCCACCCATGCAGTACCCGGTAGTGCCGAATGCGGTCCCGCTGACTTCGGGTCGGGACTCGAGGTAGTCGAAGAATGCCGCCGCGTCAGTGGCCATGATCTCCGGGGTGATGCTGCCCATCAACGACATCAGGCGCGCGCGTTCCTCGGGATCGCCGAAGGCGGTGTTGATGTCGATCGGCGCCCAATCGCCGGCCCGGTAGAAGATGTCCGGCACCAGCACGGCGTAGCCGTAGTCGGCCAACTTCTGAGCCATCTCGTCGATGACCGGACGCCTGCCCGCGGCATCCGGGTACATCACGACGCCCGGCCACGGCCCGTCGCCCTCGGGCGTGGCGAGCGTGACCGGACACGTTCCGTCGGACGTGGTGATGGAGTCGGTGATCGTCGGCATGGCCTCCGTTCTACTCCACGCCGCTGGACGTAAACTGATCGAGTGCCGCTTCCGACGCCCTACGAGGATCTGCTGCGGCTCGTTCTCGAAACCGGTACGCCCAAGTCGGACCGGACCGGCACCGGCACCCGAAGTCTGTTCGGTCACCAGCTGCGCTACGACCTCGCCGCCGGGTTCCCCTTGATCACCACCAAGAAGGTGCACCTCAAGTCGGTGGTCTACGAACTGCTGTGGTTCCTGCGCGGTGACTCCAACGTGCGCTGGCTACAGGAGCACGGCGTCACCATTTGGGACGAATGGGCCAGCGAGACAGGCGATCTCGGTCCGGTCTACGGTGTGCAGTGGCGCTCCTGGCCGACTCCGTCCGGCGAGCACGTCGACCAGATCAGTGCCGCACTCGGCCTGCTCAAGACGGACCCCGACTCCCGGCGCAACATCGTCTCCGCGTGGAACGTCGGCGAGATCCCGCAGATGGCATTGCCGCCGTGTCACGCGTTCTTCCAGTTCTACGTGGCGGACGGCAAGTTGTCCTGCCAGCTGTACCAGCGCAGCGCGGACCTGTTCCTCGGCGTGCCGTTCAACATCGCGAGTTACGCGCTGCTGACCCACATGATGGCGGCCCAGGCGGGTCTCGGCGTCGGTGACTTCGTCTGGACCGGTGGCGACTGCCACATCTACGACAACCACGTCGAGCAGGTGAGGTTGCAGCTGAGCCGCGACCCGCGTCCATACCCGGAACTGGTTCTCGGGCAGCGTGATTCGATATTCGGCTACACCTACGAC
>NZ_JBOGDD010000551.1:0-2030 GCF_050701675.1 Mycobacterium sp.
ATTCCGAGTTCTGGAACACGGAGCTGGGTCTGCACTTCGGGAGTCTTCACGCCGAACTCTCGGTGAAGCACCTCGTCAACGACGGCCTGATGACGTTCTTCTTCTTCATCGTCGGACTCGAGGTCAAGAGCCAGTTCACCATCGGCGAGTTGACCGATCGCGCCCGTGCCGCGGTCCCGGTCATCGCGGCGCTGGCGGGTCTGATGGTGCCCGCGCTCGTCTTCCTGCTGTTCAATCCCTCGGGCGACGATGCGCGCGCCTGGGGTGTCGTGATCTCCACCGACACGGCCTTCCTGGTGGGTGCGTTGGCGATCATCGGCCCGCAGTGCCCTGCCCGGCTGCGCACCTTCCTGCTCACCCTCGCCGTCGTCGACGACGTGGGCGCGCTACTGGCCATCGCGCTCTTCTACACCGATCGGGTGCGGTTGGTGCCACTACTGGTGGCGGTGGTGCTGATCGCAGGCCTCGCGGCGGTCCGGCTGTTGCCCGCAGCACAGGGCCCCGCCTACGCGGTGCTGGCGTTCGCACTGTGGCTGGCCCTGTTCCTGGGTGGTGTGCACCCGACCCTTGGCGGGGTGGTGGTCGCCCTGCTGATCCCGGTCTTCACCCCGGAGCGCCAGCGGGTGGAGGAGGCGGCCGACGTGATCCGGGCCTTCCGGCAATCGCCGAACTCGGAGTACGCCCGCGCCGCCACCCGCAGTCTGCGCGAGTCCATCTCGATCAACGAACGCCTGCAGACCGGGTTCGGGTCCTATGTGTCGTTCGTCGTCCTGCCGCTGTTCGCCCTGGCCAACGCGGGCGTGCACCTCGACCACGCCACGATGACCGCCGCCGTGCGTTCGCCACTGACCTGGGGCGTGGTGGCAGGCCTGGTGGTGGGAAAGTTCGTCGGCATCACGGGAGCGACCGCGCTGGTGCGCGCCACCGGGATCGGCGTGCTCGCACCGGGTTTGACGCTGCGCCGGGTAGCCGGTGGCGCCGCCCTTTCCGGCATCGGGTTCACGATCTCGCTGTTCATCATCGACTTGGCCATCGAGGACCCGGCCAAGCAAGATCAGGCCCGCGTCGGTGTGCTCGCCGCCTCGGTGCTGGCCCTGGTCCTCGGCTGGGCGACGTTCCGCGTCACCGACTGGCTCAGCCCGCCGGTTTCGGTGGGCGCCACCCTGATTCGCGAGGTCGACCCCGACCGCGACCACATCCGCGGCGATCCGAACGCAGCCCTTACGCTCGTCGAGTACGGCGACTTCGAGTGCCCGTTCTGCAGCCGCGCCACCGGCTCGATCGACGAGGTGCGCGAATACTTCGGGCCCGACCAACTGCGCTACGTCTGGCGCCACCTTCCGCAGGAGCGCACCCACCCGCACGCCATGGACGCGGCTCGCGCCAGCGAGGCCGCTGCCCTGCAGGGCCGGTTCTTCGAGATGGCCACCAGGATGTTCGAGTTCCAGGACTTCCTGGAGTGGGACCACATCTACCGGTACGCCGACGGCATCGGTTGCGACATCGAGAAGTTCGACGAGGACTTGCACTCGCCGAAGGTGCTGCACCGGGTCCAGGACGACGCGCAGGACGCCGAGTTGATGGACCTCGGCTCGACACCGACGTTCTTCGTCAACGGACGGCGCCACGAGGGGCCGTGGGACGCCGCAAGCCTGATCCGAGCGCTGGAGGCGGCGGAGGGCTAGACGGTCCGCACGTCTGGCCAGCTCAACTCCACAACGTCACATGGACTTTCGGTCGGAAGCGGGTTACGCCCACGCCCGAGCCGCGGATCATCGCCTGGGTGCAGCGCGGTGTCGTGATGAAGCGCACTAGTTCGGACACCGCGGGTTGTCTCGAGGTGGGCAGCAGCGTCGCCGCCGACCACTCGCCGGAGGCCTGCAACCCGGGTCCCTTGACGTGGACGAGCCGTCCTGCGGACAGGTCCTTTGCGACGGCGAAGCCGATGGTCAGGGTTGCACCGCCGACCCGTTGGATCTCTTCGCAGGCTGCGGCATCGCTCTGGAAGATGCGCTGCTGCGCCTCGGGAA
>NZ_JBOGDD010000552.1:0-10362 GCF_050701675.1 Mycobacterium sp.
GTCCGTGTGATCCCGTGTCTCGACGTTGACGACGGTCGGGTCGTCAAGGGGGTGAACTTCGAGAATCTCAGGGACGCAGGTGACCCCGTGGAGCTCGCGGCGGCCTACGATGCCGAGGGTGCCGACGAGTTGACGTTCCTGGACGTGACGGCGTCCTCCTCGGGCCGGACGACGATGCTCGAGGTGGTCCGTCGGACGGCCGAGCAGGTGTTCATCCCGTTGACTGTCGGCGGCGGGGTCCGCTCGGTCGCCGACGTCGACATTCTGCTGCGGGCGGGCGCCGACAAGGTGTCGGTGAACACCGCGGCGATCGCACGCCCCGAGCTCCTCGCCGAGCTGTCACGCCAGTTCGGATCACAGTGCATCGTGCTCTCGGTCGACGCTCGCACCGTGCCCGATGGCGCCGAGCCGACGCCGTCGGGCTGGGAGGTCACCACGCACGGCGGTCGGCGGGGTACGGGCATCGACGCGGTCGAGTGGGCCCACCGCGGCGCCGAACTCGGCGTCGGGGAGATACTCCTGAACTCGATGGATGCCGACGGCACGAAGGCGGGTTTCGATCTGCGAATGCTGCGCGCCGTGCGCGCGGCGGTGACGGTCCCCGTCATCGCCAGCGGCGGTGCTGGCGCGGTCGAGCACTTCGCACCCGCGGTCGAAGCCGGTGCCGATGCAGTGTTGGCCGCCAGCGTCTTTCACTTCGGTGAGCTGACCATCGGCAAGGTCAAGGCGGCGATGGCCAAGGAAGGGATCGTGGTGCGGTGACGGCGGGCAGAAGCGAAGCGACCGGGGGATCGGCACAGCTGGATGATTCGATCGCCACGCGGCTCAAGCGTGACGGCAACGGCCTGTTCGCCGCAGTCGCGCAGGAACGCGGCACCGGGCAGGTGCTCATGGTGGCCTGGATGAACGACGACGCCCTCGCTCAGACTCTCGCCACCCGCAGGGCGACGTACTACTCGCGTTCCCGCGGTGAGCAGTGGGTCAAGGGCGAGACGTCGGGCCACACGCAGTACGTGCATTCGGTGCGTTTGGACTGCGACGGTGACACCGTGCTGTTGGAGGTCGACCAGGTCGGCGCCGCATGCCACACCGGAGAGCACACGTGCTTCGACGCGGATCAGCTGCTGGCGCCCGAGGGTTGAGCCGGCTCTGGCGTCAGACGTCCATCCGGGATGCCTTGGCCCTGGCGGTCCACCGACCGTCGTGGTGACCGACCGCGACGGGGTGCGAGAACGCAGCCGTGACGTTGTCGGTGTTGACCGTGTCGAGGGCAGGCCCGCTCGCGACGGTTCGCCCCTCGGCGATCAGCAGCGCGTGGGTCGTCGTGCTCGGCAGTTCCTCGAGGTGGTGGGTCACCAGAATCGAGGCGACGTCGGGATGGGCCTCACCGAGTGAGTCGATGGTCTCCAGCAGCTGTTCGCGCGCGGCGACGTCGAGGCCGGTCGACGGCTCGTCGAGCAGGAGAAGGCGCGGGCCCGCGATCAAGGCCCTGGCAATGAGAGTCCGTCCCCGTTCACCCTGGGACAGCGTCGGCCACACGCTGTCGGCGATGCGGGTCAGGCCCACCGTCTCGATCATCGCGTCGGCACGTTCGACCTCGTCGGAGCTCGGCGTCCAGCGCAGCGGCACGTCATTGGTCCCGGTGATGCCGGTGAGGACCACCTCGCGGACGGTCCGCGGGTGCTGTAGACCGTGGCGAGGATTGACGTGCCCGATCGACCGACGCAGTACCGCGAGGTCGGTGCGGCCCATCTCCTCACCGAGAACCCGGACGCTGCCGGAGCTGGGGAACGTCACGGCGCCGCAGAAGCCGAGCAGTGTGCTCTTGCCCGCCCCGTTCGGCCCGAGCAGCGCCCAGTGTTCGCCTTCGTTGACGGTCAACGAGATGCCGTCGATGATCTGCTTGCCATCCCTGCGGAATGTCACATCGTCAAGTTGCAGTACGGGTTTCATCGAGAGCGCAGCACCTCGAGCGCCTTGTCCGCGTGACTGTCCATGCTCAACTCGCTGGCGATGACGTCGAGCACGGTGCGGTTGGTGTCGATGACGAACGTTGTCCGCTTGACGGGCATCAGCTTGCCGAGCAGGCCACGCTTCACGCCGAACTGCGTTGCCACCGCGCCATCGGAATCCGAAAGGAGCGGGTAGTCGAACTTCTGCAACTCGGAGAACTTCGCCTGCTTGGCCACCGGATCCGTCGAGATTCCCACGCGGTTGGCCCCGACGGCGGTGAACTCCGAGGCGAGGTCACGAAAGTGGCAGGCCTCCTTCGTGCAACCCGGCGTCATCGCCGCGGGATAGAAGAACAGCACGATCGGGCCGTCCGCGAGCAGGCTCGTCAGACTGCGGACGGTGCCGGTCTGATCGGGTAGTTCGAAGTCGGCAACCTGGTCACCCTTTTTCATGGGTGTCACGCTACGCGAGAGCGGTCTGGGAGGATTGTCCCGTGCAGGCACATTCCCCGGTCGCTTCGCCCTTGCCCGCAGGCGCGTCCGCCGACCTCGCGATCACGACCTCGCGTGAGGACTTCCGAGCGCTGGCCGCCGAGCATCGCGTGGTTCCCGTGACCCGAAAGGTGCTCGCCGACAGTGAGACGCCGCTGTCGGCATATCGCAAGCTGGCGGCCAACCGTCCAGGAACCTTCCTGCTGGAATCCGCGGAGAACGGTCGGTCGTGGTCGCGGTGGTCGTTCATCGGCGCCGGCGCCCCCTCCGCGCTGACCGTGCGCGACGACGAGGCGGTGTGGCTCGGCGTCACGCCAAGGGACGCGCCAAGCGGAGGTGACCCGCTGCAGGCCCTGCGCACCACCTTGGACCTGCTCGCGACCGCGCCGCTTCCCGGCCTGCCGCCGTTGAGCAGCGGGCTCGTCGGGTTCTTCAGCTACGACCTGGTGCGCAGGCTGGAGCGCCTGCCCCAGCTGGTCGTCGACGACCTTCGGCTGCCCGACATGTTGCTGCTCCTGGCCACCGACATCGCGGCAGTGGACCACCACGAGGGCACCATCACGTTGATCGCCAACGCCGTGAACTGGAATGGCACCGACGAACGCGTGGACGAGGCCTACGACGACGCCATGGCGCGGCTGGACGTGATGACGGCAGCACTGGGTGAGCCGTTGCCATCGGCGGTGGCGACGTTCAGCAGGCCCGCGCCACGGCACCGGTCGCAGCGCACGGTCGAGGAGTACTCGGCGATCGTGGAGAAGCTGGTCGGCGACATCGAGGCGGGCGAGGCGTTCCAGGTGGTGCCCTCGCAGCGGTTCGAGATGGACACGCCTGCCGACCCGATCGACGTGTACCGGATGCTGCGGGTGTCGAACCCGAGCCCATACATGTATCTGCTGAACGTTCCGAACGATGCTGGGGACCTTGACTTTTCAGTGGTCGGAAGCAGCCCCGAGGCGCTGGTGACCGTAACCGACGGCAAGGCGACCACCCACCCGATCGCAGGCACGCGCTGGCGTGGTGCGACCGAGGAGGACGACGTCCTTCTGGAGAAGGAGCTCCTGGCCGACGAGAAGGAACGTGCCGAGCACCTGATGCTCGTCGACCTCGGCCGCAACGACCTCGGACGGGTATGCGTGCCCGGCACGGTCCGCGTTGAGGACTACAGCCACATCGAGCGTTACAGCCACGTCATGCATCTGGTGTCGACCGTGACGGGGCATCTGGCCGAGGGCAAGACCGCGCTCGATGCCGTCACCGCCTGCTTTCCGGCGGGCACGCTCTCCGGTGCGCCGAAGGTGCGGGCGATGGAACTCATCGAGGAGGTCGAGAAGACCCGTCGCGGTCTCTACGGCGGCGTACTCGGCTATCTCGACTTCGCGGGCAATGCCGACTTCGCGATCGCCATCAGGACGGCGCTCATGCGCGCAGGCACGGCCTACGTGCAGGCGGGCGGTGGCGTCGTCGCCGACTCGAACGGACCGTACGAGTACGACGAGGCGGCGAACAAGGCGCGCGCCGTTCTCAATGCGATCGCGGCCGCCGAAACGCTGCAGGAACCATGACCCGTATCGCGCAGCTGCTATTGGTGCTCGCCGCGCTGGTGCTGTGGGGGGCTTCGCGCCTGACCTGGGTCGACGTCACGTCGTTCGACGGCCTCGGCCAACCCAAGTCGACGACGTTGTCCGGCGCGACCTGGTCGACGGCGCTGGTGCCACTGGCCTTGGTGGCGCTGGCCGCCGCGGTGGCCGCGCTAGCCGTTCGCGGATGGGTGCTTCGTCTCGTCGGCGTGCTCGTCGCAGTGGCGACGGTCGGGATGGGCTACCTGGGAATCGGGCTGTGGGTCATCCGAGACGTCGGTGTCCGCGCTGCCGATCTCGCGCAGATTCCGGTGACCGCGCTGATGGGCACCCAGCGCCATCACCTTGGGGCCGTGCTGACGCTAGTGGCGGCCGCGTTCGCCTTGGCTGGCGCCGTCCTGCTGGTGCGGTCGGCGGCGAAGGCCAGAGCGGGCAACGCGACCGCGGAAAAGTACCTGGCACCCGCGGCAAAACGCGAGGCCGTGCGACAGGACGGCCAGCAGAACGGGATGTCCGAACGAATGATCTGGGATGCACTCGACGAGGGCCAAGATCCCACCCGAGATCCGACACAGGACTCGACGACTTCGGACAACGAGGGGCGGTGACACTCCGTGGGGTGCTGGCGGCTACCCTTCGTGGGAAAGATCATCTGGGACTTCCAGAAGGCGTGAAGGGAAGCGACGGCACATGAGTTCGGGTACCGTGCTTGGCTCCATCATCGAGGGAGTCCGAGCCGACGTAGCCGCTCGCGAGGCAGTCGTCGGCCTGGCCGAGATCAAACAGAGGGCCCAGACCACCGTCCCCGCGCTGGACGTGATGGCGGCGTTCCGCGAACCGGGTATCGGTGTCATCGCCGAGGTGAAGCGCGCCAGCCCCTCTCGCGGCGAGCTGGCCACCATCTCCGATCCTGCCAAGCTGGCCCGCGCCTATCAGGATGGCGGCGCCCGCATCATCAGCGTCCTGACCGAACAGCGCCGCTTCAACGGTTCACTCGACGACCTCGACGCCGTCCGCGCCGCAGTGTCGATCCCCGTGTTGCGCAAGGACTTCATCGTCGGCCCGTATCAAATTCACGAGGCCCGCGCGCACGGCGCCGACATGATTCTGCTGATCGTGGCTGCACTCGAGCAGCCCGCCCTGGCGTCGATGATCGACCGCACCGAATCCCTTGGGATGACGGCGCTCGTCGAAGTGCACACCGAGGAGGAGGCCGACCGGGCACTGCAGGCAGGTGCTCTCGTGATCGGCGTCAACGCACGCGACCTGAAGACCCTCGAAGTCGACCGGGACTGCTTCGCGCGCATCGCGCCTGGGCTGCCGTCCAACGTCATTCGGATCGCCGAGTCAGGCGTCCGCGGCACTGCGGACCTGCTCGCCTACGCCGGGGCCGGTGCTGATGCCGTCCTCGTCGGCGAGGGTCTGGTCACCAGTGGTGATCCGCGCAGCGCCGTCGCCGATCTCGTCACCGCAGGCACTCACCCGTCCTGCCCGAAACCCTCGCGCTGAGATAGTGGCGGATTTCGCAGGCCCGGAGTTGCCGCTTTCCAGCACTGCCGTCGCCGAACCATCGACACATGACCCGGATGCCAAGGGGCACTTCGGGCCGTACGGCGGACGACTGGTCCCCGAGGCCTTGATGGCCGTGATCGAAGAGGTCACGGCGGCGTATGAGAAGGCCAGGACCGACCGGACGTTCCTCGACGAGCTCGACCGGCTGCAGCGCCATTACACCGGCCGTCCGTCGCCGCTGTACGAGGCGTCGCGCCTCGGTGAGCACGCGGGCGGCGCCCGACTGTTCCTGAAGCGAGAAGACCTCAACCACACGGGCTCTCACAAGATCAACAATGTGCTCGGCCAGGCGTTGTTGGCCAAGCAGATGGGCAAGACCCGCATCATTGCCGAGACGGGCGCCGGTCAGCACGGGGTGGCGACCGCTACCGCGTGCGCGCTGCTCGGTCTGACGTGCGTGATCTACATGGGCGCCGTCGACACCGCACGGCAGGCGCTGAACGTGGCCCGGATGCGACTACTCGGTGCCGAGGTGGTCTCGGTCGAGTCGGGTTCCAAGACGCTGAAAGATGCGATCAACGAAACGTTCCGCGATTGGGTCGCAAATGCCGACGACACGTACTACTGCTTCGGCACCGCGGCCGGCCCGCATCCGTTCCCGACCATGGTTCGCGACTTCCAGCGCGTCATCGGAATGGAGGCGCGTGCGCAGATCCTCCACCAGGCGGGTCGGCTGCCCGACGCGGTGACGGCCTGCATCGGCGGGGGATCCAACGCGATCGGCGTGTTCCACGCCTTCATCGACGATCCCGGTGTCCGACTGGTCGGGTACGAGGCGGCGGGCGATGGGGTCGAGACGGGTCGGCACGCCGCAACCTTCACTGGCGGCACCCCTGGAGCGTTTCAAGGGTCGTTCTCCTACCTCTTGCAGGACGAAGACGGCCAGACCATCGAATCGCATTCGATCTCAGCGGGTCTCGACTATCCGGGCGTCGGACCCGAGCATGCCTACCTGAAGGATCGTGGCCGTGCCGAGTACCTGCCCATCACCGACACCGAGGCGATGGACGCGTTCGCGCTGCTGTGCCGGCTGGAGGGGATCATCCCGGCCATCGAGTCCGCGCACGCGGTGGCGGGCGCCATCAAGCTCGGCGGTGAACTCGGTCCTGGCGCGATCATCGTGGTGAACCTGTCTGGTCGTGGCGACAAGGACGTCGAGACCGCCGCCAAGTGGTTCGGCCTGTT
Source organism: Mycobacterium sp. (assembly GCF_050701675.1). Taxonomy (GTDB): domain Bacteria; phylum Actinomycetota; class Actinomycetes; order Mycobacteriales; family Mycobacteriaceae; genus Mycobacterium. Next base: position 6,782 of record NZ_JBOGDD010000552.1, read on the forward strand.
CGACGAGGAGACGCCGCAATGACGGTCGATGGCCTGGCGAACGTCTTCTCGAAGTGCCGGGCGGAGAACCGGTCGGCGCTCATCGGCTACCTTCCGACGGGATTCCCGGACGTCGCCACGTCGATTTCCGCGATGACGGCAATGGTCGAGTCCGGTTGCGACATAATCGAAGTCGGCGTCGCATATTCCGATCCAGGGATGGACGGTCCCACCATCGCCGCGGCCACCGAAGTCGCCCTGCGCGGTGGCGTGCGGGTGCGCGATGCATTGTCCGCCGTCGAGGCGATCAGCAAGGCCGGCGGCCGGGCCGTCGTGATGACGTACTGGAACCCCGTACTGCGCTGGGGAGTCGATGCGTTTGCGCGCGATCTCGCGTCGGCCGGTGGCGTCGGCCTGATCACGCCTGACCTCATTCCCGACGAGGCCGACGAGTGGATCGAGGCGTCCGACGCTCACGGCCTTGACAGGATCTTCCTGGTTGCGCCGTCGTCCACCCCGGAGCGATTGGCGGCGACCGTGCAGGCGTCGCGCGGATTCGTCTATGCCGCTTCGACGATGGGTGTCACGGGGGCCCGCGATGCGGTGTCCGACATGGCGCCCGAGTTGGTCCGCCGAGTCAGGCAGATATCCGACATCCCGGTCGGAGTCGGGCTGGGGGTGCGGTCGCGTGAGCAGGCTGCACAGATCGGTTCCTACGCCGACGGCGTCATCGTCGGCTCCGCACTAGTGACGGCCTTGAGTGACGGGATACCCGCCGTGAGGGCATTGACCAAGGAACTCGCCGAGGGCGTGCGACAGAGGATTTCAGCGTGACGACAACGGTTCTGGCCTTCATTCCGAGTCCGTCGCAGGGGGTCTGGCACCTCGGGTTCGTTCCCCTTCGGGCGTATGCGCTGTGCATCATCGCCGGCATCGTCGCGGCCCTGGTGCTCGGCGACCGCCGGTGGGAGGCGCGCGGAGGCGAGCGCGGGGTCATCTACGACGTCGCCCTGTGGGCGGTTCCGTTCGGCCTGATCGGCGGCCGGCTGTATCACGTGATCACGGACTCGGAGAAGTACTTCGGCCCGGACGGCGCGGGATTCCTTGCAGCGCTGCGGATCTGGGACGGCGGGTTGGGAATCTGGGGCGCAGTCGCCCTCGGTGGCGTCGGTGCCTGGATTGCATGTCGGCGTCGGGGAATCCCCTTGCCTGCCTTCGGTGATGCGATCGCTCCCGGGATCATCCTGGCCCAGGCCATCGGTCGGTTGGGCAACTACTTCAATCAGGAGCTCTACGGCCGCGAAACCGATCTGCCCTGGGGTCTGACGATCTACCAACGGCTGGATCCGTCCGGTGTCATCAGCCCACACTCGCTCGACGGTGTGTCGACCGGCCAGGTCTACGCGGTCGTCCACCCCACGTTCCTGTACGAACTGCTGTGGAACCTGCTGATCTTCGCCGTGTTGATCTGGGCCGACCGCCGTTTCAAGCTGGGTCACGGTCGCCTCTTCGCGCTGTACGTCGCCGGCTACTGCGTCGGCCGTTTCTGGGTCGAGTTGATGCGCAGTGACACCGCCACCCTCATCGCGGGCATTCGGGTCAACTCGTTCACGTCGACGTTCGTGTTCATCGGCGCGGTGATCTACATCATGGTCGCGCCAAAGGGTCGTGACGAGCCGTCGACGTTGCGCGGCAAGGACCTCGACGAGTCCCGGCTCGACGAGTTCGGTGAGGAACTGGTGGCGGTGGCCGCCACGTCCGGTGTCGTCGCCGCGGCCAAGGTCGCAGGTGATGAAGACAGGGCCGAGACCGAATCCGCGGGCGGTGCCGACACCGAGTCGGAGGCGGCTGCGGAGGCAGAGGACCTGACCGAGAAGGTGGAGACCGCGCCGTCCGAGGACATCGCTGAGGCCGAGGCGTTCGCCGCAGCAGGTGTCGATGCCGATGAGCAGCGTGAAGCCGGACTGCGCTCAGTCGAGGGTGATGAGGCCGTCGAAGCCGAGGTCGGGGCACCCGAAGCGCACGAGGCTGCGGTCGACGGAGCCGCCGAGGCTGAATCGTTGGCCGAAGAAGTGGCCGCCGAGCCTGACGCGGAGCCCGAGGCCGACGAAGTCCAAGCCGCCGAAGACGCCGCCGCCTCTGAAGAACCCGAGTCACCCGACGTGGCAGATGCCGCGTCAGAGACCAGCGAGACGGCGGACGAAACCGCGGAGGCCGCACCAGGCACCGACGAATCCACGGCCGCCCCCGAAGCCGGCCTGGGCTCTGTCGACGGCGACGAGGTCAAAGCCGCCGAGGCCGACGCGACCGAGGTACACGACGCCGCGGTCGAGGGCGCCGAGTCAGCAGAGGCCACCGCAGACGACGTGGCCGCCGAAGAATCCAAGTCTCCCGCCGCCGAAGAACCAGACACCGCGCCAGAGACCAGCGACACGACCGACGAAACCGCAGAGATCACACCAGCCACCGACGAATCCACCGCCGACTCAGCAGAAGCTGAGGCTGAGACCGCCCCCGAAGACGGCCTGGGCTCGGTCGACGGCGACGAGGTCGAGGCAGCAGCAGCCGACGCGACCGAGGTACACGACGCCGCCGAAGAACCTGAATCTCCCGGCACCGAGGCAGACGCTGCGCCAGAGTCCGGCGAGACCACCGAGGACAGCAACACGCAAGCCACACCAGCCACCGACGATTCCGCCGCCAGCCCAGAAGACGGCCTAGGTTCCGTCGATGGTAGTGAAGTCGAAGCCGCCGAGGCCGATGCGACCGAGGTACACGACGCCGCCGTCGAAGGCGCCGAGTCCGCAGAGGCCACCGCAGACGACCTCACCGAAGAGCCCGAATCTCCCGCCACCGAGGCAGACGCTCCGCCAGAGTCCGGCGAGACGACTGAGGAAAGCGCGGAGGCCACACCAGCCATCGACGATTCCGCCGCCACCCCAGAAGACAGCGTGGGCTCCGTAGACGACGCCGCGGCCGAGCCCGATTCACCTGACGCCTCCGAAGACACCGCACCAGAGGCTGACGCCACCGCCGAAGAGCCCGATGAATCCACCGCCACGCCCGAAGACGGCCTCGGCTCCGTAGACGGTGGTGAAGTCGAGGCCGCCGGAGCCGACGCGACTGAGGTACACGACGCCGCCGTCGAAGGCATCGCATCAGCCGAAGCCACCGCAGACGACCTCGCCGAAGAACCCGAGTCTTTCGCCGCCGAGGCAGACTCTGCGCCAGAGACCAGCGACACGGCGGACGAAACCGCGGAGGCCGCACCGGCTACCGACGGATCCACCGCCACCCCAGAAGACGGTCTCGGCTCCGCCGAAGCCCCCACCCACAAACCGAGCGCCACACCCCAAGCGCCGACCAAGACTACGGGCCGACGTTGGTGGCGCCGGAGCTAGTGTCTCAATCGCCCATTGAATCCCAGTGGTCGGCGACAGATTTGACTATTGAACGGTCTGTCGACGTCGATTCGATTGCGCCGCTCTAGGTATTGCTTGAATCGCCGTGGCGGGCCTGTGAGTTCTTGGGAACGCTAGAACGGTGGGGGCGGTTCGGTGGCTTCGGCTGCAGCCCTTGCCTGTTCGGCCACGGCCTTGGCT
>NZ_JBOGDD010000553.1:0-11895 GCF_050701675.1 Mycobacterium sp.
CATCCGTCATGACCGCGGATTGGATCGCGGTGGCGACGACCACGGAGTTGGGTCGCCGCCGCAAACTTCGGGTCGACTGCGACGGTGTGGCCGTCGCGTTGTTCGCCGCCGCCGGGCGGGTGTACGCGATGGCCGACACCTGTATCCACCAGGATCGGTCACTGGTCAAGGGCACCCTGCTGCACGGCAAGGTGATCTGCCCGGGTCACCAGTGGCAGTTCGACCTGGAGACCGGATACGAGGAGAGCCAGGACCGCTGCCAACCCACCTACCCGGTGCGGGTGGAGGCGGACACCATCTACGTCAACACCACGGCTCGGCTGTCCACCACAACGGCTGCCGGAGAGGACGCCCACGGATGACCATGCAAACATTCGTCACCATCGGCGCGGGACAGACCGCCGCGGTGGCCGCCCGCACCCTGCGTCGCAGGGGATTCGACGGGCGCATCATCCTCATCGGCGATGAGCCGCATCTGCCGTACCAGCGGCCACCGCTGTCGAAGGAGTTCCTCGCCGGCACCGACACCCTCGAGTCGCTGCAGATACTTCCCGAGGCATGGCGGGCCGACAACGACGTCGAGGTCGTCACCCGCGCGACGGTGACGCGACTCGATCCGAACACGCGCACCGTCGAAATCGCCGGGCACGAGCCAATTCCCGCAGACGCGGTGCTGTTCGCGACCGGTGGGCGGCCACGCACACTGCCCGTGCCGGGACCGCGGCCCGATCTCGTTCACCAGCTGCGCACCATCGACGACGCGCAACGACTGCAGCAATCGCTGACACCGGGCCGGCGAATGGTGCTGATCGGCGCCGGTTTCATCGGGCTCGAAATCGCAGCCACCGCAGTGGCTCTGGGTGTCGACGTCACGGTGTTGGAGGCGGCCGCAGTGCCGCTGAGCACTGTCATCGGCGCGCGGATGGGCACGGAGTGCGCGCGGATGCATCGCGATCGCGGCGTCGATCTCCGCACCAACGCCGCAGTCCGTTCCCTTCGCACCACGAACGATCATGTCGTCATCGAACTCGACGGCGGGCCGCCGCTGGAGGCGGATGTCGTCGTGGTGGGCATCGGAATCACCCCGAACACCTCTGTCGCGGCGGCCGCCGGACTGCACGTCGACGACGGCATCGTGGTGGACGCACAGGGCCGAACCTCGATTCCCAGCGTGTTCGCCGCCGGTGACGTGGCCCGTCGCCATTCCGCGCGGGCCGGCCGCCACGTACGGGTCGAGCACTTCGACAATGCCAACAGACAAGGCGCCGCGGCCGCCAACGCCATGCTCGGTCGCGACGCCGTCTCCGACGAGGCGAACTGGTTCTGGTCGGACCAGTTCGACCACAACATCCAGTTCCTCGGCGCCGCACCACAATCCTGCGACCTGATCATCCGCGGGAACCCCGCCGAGCGGGACTTCACTGCGTTCTACGTCGACGACGGGATCCTCTGCGGTGCGTTCGCCATCGACCGCGGCGAGGACGTGATGGTTGCGCGTGAACTGCTCGGCCGCCGCGTCGACGCCGCGGTGCTCACCGACGAGGACACCGACCTATGGGGTCTCGTCGATACCGAAGAGGTGGTCCGATGATGGTCGAAGGTGCCAACTTCGTCGACGGCCGTTGGCTGCCAGCAGCTTCCGGGGAGACGTTCGAACGCCGCAATCCCGCCGACCAGGACGACGTGGTCGGCACCTTCCCGGCCTCCGGCGAGGCCGACGTCCGAGCTGCCGTCGACGCACTGGACAAGGCCGCACCCGAATGGGCCGCGAGCGCTCCGGAGCGTCGTGCCGCGATCCTGGAATCGGCGGCGGCGCAGCTTGAATCGCGGTCTGCGGAGTTGATCGCCGAACTGGTCCGCGAGGAGGGCAAGACCACCGCCGAGGCGACCATGGAGGTCAGCCGGACCCCGGCGAATCTGCGGTTCTACGCGGGCGAAGCCACCCGCACCACCGGGGACACATACCCCGCCGCCGGGACCGGCCTGGTGTACACCCTGCGCGAGCCGGTGGGCATCGTCGCCGCCATCACCCCGTGGAACTTCCCGCTGAACATCCCGTCCCGCAAGCTCGGCCCCGCCCTGGCCGCGGGTAACCCGGTGCTCTTCAAACCGTCGGAGGTCACGCCGCTGATGGGTCAGCGCCTGGTCGAGGCTCTGCTGGCGGGCGGGCTGCCGCCGACGGCGATTGCGCTGGTGCAGGGTGGTGCCGACGCCGGGGCGGCGCTGGTGGCCGATCCGCGAATCGCGGCCGTCACGTTCACCGGTTCAACCCGGGTGGGTCGGCTGATCCACCGCGAGGTCGGTCCCGACCGGCGGGTTCAGCTCGAGATGGGCGGTAAGAACCCTGTCGTGGTGGCCGAGGACGCGAACCTCGATGCGGCCGCCGCGCTGATCATCAAGGGTGCCTTCGGTCTCAGCGGCCAAGCGTGCACGGGTACCAGCCGGGTGATCGCCGTCGGCGCCGTGCACGACGAGTTACTGGAGCGGGTCGTCGCGAGAACCGAGGAGCTGACCGTCGGTCCCGGCGCGGACGACGGCGTCGACATGGGCCCGTTGGCCAGCGCCGCTCAGCTCGAGACGTACCTCGCCTACGTGCGGGCCGGTGAGGACGACGGGGCGACGCTGCGCTGCGGAGGCACGACGGTGGGCCGTGGGGGCTTCTTCGTCCGCCCCGCGGTGTTCACCGACACCACACCCATGATGCGCATCGTTCGCGAAGAGGTCTTCGGGCCGCTGCTCGCCTTTCAGCGTGCGGGATCCCTCGACGAGGCCGTCCATTTGGCCAATGCGACGGAGTACGGGCTCAGTGCGGCCATCGTCACAGGAGACCTCGCCGCGGCGACGCACTTCGCAGCCCGCTCGAAGAGCGGGCTGGTGAAGATCAACCAGCCGACGACGGGGATGGCCATGAACGCGCCGTTCGGTGGGTACAAGGCGTCGAGCACCCAGACCTTCAAGGAACAGGCGGGCGCGTCGATGATGGGGTTCTACACGCTCGAGAAGACCGTCTATCTCAATCCAGTCGCCTGATCGGCCGCTAAAATACGGAGTTTGCAATGGAATTCAAGCGTGTCGCCCGCTCTGGTCAGGTGCCGGAGGGAATGGTGCGGCGGTTCTACGCCGACGAGCACGAGTTCGCGGTGGCCCGCCTCGACGGCAAGGCGTATGCCACGTCGAACTACTGCACCCATCTGGACTGCCTGCTTTCGTCGGGAAAGCTGGTCGACGACGGTATCGGATGTTCCTGCCACGGAAGCGCATTCGACCTACAGACCGGTGAACCGATCTGTCCGCCCGCGACCGTGGCCATCAAGACCTATCCCGTGCAGGAGCGTGACGGTGAGATCTTCGTCGGCGTGGAGCCCGGTGACGCCGTGATCGGCCCGAGCCGACGCGCCCGCAAGAGCTCGTGATGTCCGGACCTGCGCGGCCGTCGGCGCTGTCGGCCGGTGGAATGGTCAGCTCCAGCCATCCGGCCGCGAGCTTCGCAGGGGCGCGCGTGCTCGCCGATGGTGGTAACGCGATCGATGCCACCCTCGCGATGGCCGCCGTCACCTGGCTGACCCTTCCCGGGCAGTGCGGCATCGGCGGGGACGCGTTCGCGATCGTCCGAGAACCCGACGGTCGGGTGTGGACGGTCAACGGTTCGGGTTTCGGGCCGGACGGGGGCACAGCCGACTTCTACCGCGCCAAGGGCTTGTCCACCATCCCTCTTGACGGAGCCTTGGCCGTAGCCGTCCCCGGTACGCCCGCGGCGCTGGCCGCAATGCACGACCACGGGGCGACGACGGCGCTGGACGTGCTGTGGGAGCCGGCCGCCCGCATCGCCGAGAACGGACTGCCGTGTTCGGCCAAGACCGCACGCGACGTGCGCGAGGCCATCGACGCCATCCGGACCGACGCGGGCCTCGCCTCGACGTTTGCCGCACGGTCCACTGGCGCAGAGGTCGGAGACCTACTGCGGCAACCTGATCTGGCCCGCACCATCCGAGGACTGGCCCGCGACCCCAGGAGCTTCTATCACGGCGAGTTGGCCGAGCGGGCCGTCGCGGCGCTGACCGCAGGCGGTGCCCCGTTCAGCGGTGACGAATGGGACGCAGGCGCATCGGTCGAGGCAGAGCCGGCGATCACGGCACGGTACGGCGGTGCGACCGTGCACCAGACTCCGCTGCCGTCTGCCGGCTGGATGATGCTGCAGCAGGCGGCGTTGTGCGACGGTGTGGTCGGCCCCATGCCATGGCTCGGCGCCGCGGCCATCGACCGGATGGCGCGCGCCGCGCGGCTGGCCTTCGCGGATCGGCTCGAACTGTGTGGCAGTGATAGCAACGGCGCCCGGGATGTGCTCGAACCCAACAGGATTCAGTCGCAACGTGATCAGTTGACATCCGCCGCGGTGGACTCGTCCGCGTTCAGCGTGCTCACCGGCGACACCACGTCCACCGTCGCCGTCGACGCCGAGGGCCGCGCGGTCAGCTTCATCCACTCCCTGGCGCTCACCTTCGGCGCGAAGTTCTCCATTCCCGGCACCGGCGTAGTGCTCAACAACCGGCTGGGGCGCGGTGCCTACCTGCTCGCCGGCCATCCGAACGAGGTCGCGCCGCGGCGCAAACCGCTGCACACCCTCAATGCGTGGATCGTCACAGACGACCGCGACCAGCTGCGGCACGTCGGGAACACCCCCGGCGGTGACGGTCAGGTGCAGTGGAACATGCAGCTGCTGTCGCACCTCGTCGACCACGGACTGGGCCCCCAGGAAGCCGTCTCGGCACCCCGGTTCACCGTGTTCCCCGGCTCGGACTCCGACGTCATCGGCCAACCCGACGAACTGCGGATCGAAGCGACGACGCCGGAGTCGATCCGCGACGAGTTGCGGGCACGCGGCCACCACGTCGTGGTCCAGCCCGAGTATGGGGCGGGCGGAAGCGCCCAGATCATCTCCCGCGATGAGCGCGGAATCTACAGCGGTGCAGCCGATCCCAGGCAAGAGGGCGTGGCGATCGGTGTCGACTGAACGGCTTCAGCCGCCAGCGCCGCAAGGCGACTACGTGGCCGCTTCGGTGCATGCGGGCGTCGCGTACAGCGCAGGGATGACGCCTCGACGCGACGGGCAGCTCACCATCACCGGCGTGGTGGGGTCGACGGTCTCCGTTGCACAGGCGCGGGCCGCGGCGCGACTCGCGGCGGCCAACGCGCTCTCGGCCGTCCTGGCGGCACTCCCCGCAGGCGCCGACGTGCGGTGCTTGCGGATGTCGGTCTACATCGCCTGCGCGCCGGACTTCCACGACCTCTCGACGGTGGCCGACGGCGCATCCGATGCGATCGTGACCACCCTCGGTCGACGGGCACTCCCCGCGCGCAGCGCAATCGGCGTGCAATGCCTGCCATCCGGCGCACCGGTCGAGGTCGAACTCGTCGCAACGGCCGTCCCGGGTTGAGATCGACCCGCGGCGCACGATGGCTAGGTCCCCGGCGCCACCACGGCAAGCTGGTGAGCTCGGGCGGCGCCGAGAAGCCGTTGGTCATAAGCGCAGAAGGCGACGAGTCGATCGTGATGCATCAACGCCGTCGCCAGGTGGATCGCGTCGAGCGTGCGCAGTTCTGGCGGCGAAGTCGTCCCCGCCGCTGCGGCGATCGATTCGGTGAGCACCAAGGAGTCGATCATCGAGATGAGCCGCTGCGCGGCGGACTCCACCAATCCCCCGACCCGACGGGCAACTCGGGTCAACTCGAGGTGCCCAATGCGGCTACTGGCCAACGACTCCTCGGGATGACCACCCAGCCATTCGATCAAGTCTTCTGATTCTGGCTCTGCAACAACGAGTTTCACCATCGCCGAAGTATCGAGATAGATCACCGGTCGGATCGCTGCTCGTCGAGAATCGGCGTCAGCGCTGCGCCCTGCACCAAGTCGTCGATGCTGAGGGCCGTCCGGGGGCGGGCCGCAGGGATCAACAGTCCCGCGGCGATGAGTGCCTCGCGGTCCTGATCAGCGGAGTTGATGGGCACCAGACGTGCCACCGGGTTTCCACGATCGGTGATCTGGATCGTCGCCCCGGCCTTGACCTTTGCCACCCACACGCTGGCGTGCTGGCGAAGTTCACGGATGCCAATCTGCTGCATGCTCCGAATGTAGCACATGTAATGCTACATGAGTTCCGGCGAGACGCGGTCCGCTCGTCGCAGGAAAACGCTCAGCCGAAGAACTCCGCGGCGTCGTTGTAACGGCCCTGCGGCACCAGCTTGAGCTGACGCACGGCGTCGGCGAGCGCCACCCGCCCGATCTCCTGGCCGCGCAGCGACACCATCATCCCGAATTCGCCGGAATGGGCGGCATCGGCGGCGTTGACGCCGAACCGGGTGGCCAACACCCTGTCGTACGCCGTCGGCGTGCCACCGCGCTGCACGTGCCCGAGCACCGTGGTGCGCACTTCCTTCTTGATCCGCTTCTCGATCTCGACGGCCAACTGCTGCGCGACACCGGTGAACTTCTGATGCCCGAACTCGTCGATGCCGCCGTCGAGCAGTTGCATCGAACCCTCGGCGGGCTTGGCGCCCTCGGCGACCACGCAGATGAAGTGCGAATCACCGCGGACGAACCGCTGCTTGACCAGGCGGCACACCTCTTCGACGTCGAACGGCTGCTCGGGGATCAGCGTCATGTGCGCACCGGAGGCCAGTCCGGCGTTGAGCGCGATCCAACCGGCATGGCGGCCCATCACCTCCACCAGCATCACCCGCTGGTGCGATTCCGCGGTGCTGTGCAGCCGGTCGATCGCATCGCTGGCGACCTGCAGTGCGGTGTCGTGGCCGAAAGTGACGTCAGTGCAGTCGATGTCGTTGTCGATGGTCTTCGGCACGCCCACAACGGGGACGTTCTCCTCCGACAGCCAGTGGGCCGCCGTCAGCGTGCCCTCGCCCCCGATCGGGATCAGCACGTCGATGCCGTTGTCCTCGAGCGTCTGCTTGATCTGGTCGAGGCCGGCCCGCAGCTTGTCCGGATTGACCCGCGCGGTGCCCAGGATGGTGCCGCCCTTGCCGAGCAGCCGGTCGTTGCGGTCGTCGTTGGCCAGTTGGATGCGTCGGTCCTCCAGCAGGCCGCGCCACCCGTCCAGGAAGCCGACCACCGTCGAGCCGTAGCGGACGTTGCACGTCCGCACCACGGCCCTGATGACCGCATTCAGGCCGGGACAGTCGCCGCCTCCGGTGAGAACTCCAATCCGCATGTGAGTATCTTCCCTTGTCCATCTTCACTTGTCAGATCGCGGTCGGCAGCGGACCGCGGGCAGCCTCATAGGCACCGCCTACCCGGTAGAGCCTGCCGTCGGCCAACGCTGGCGCCATGATCTGCAGGCCAACGGGCAGCCCGTCGTCCTCCGAGAGCCCCGACGGCACCGACATTCCGCAGTGCCCGGCAAGGTTCAACGGCAGGGTGCACAGGTCGAAGAGGTACATCGCGAGCGGGTCGTCGACCTTCTCCCCTAGGCGGAAGGCCGTCGTCGGCGTCGCGGGCGACACCAGGACGTCGACGCTCTCATACGCCCGCTCGAGGTCGCGCGCGATCAGGGTGCGCACCTTCTGGGCCTGGTTGTAGTAGGCGTCGTAGTAACCGGCCGACAGAGCGTAGGTGCCGATCATGATGCGGCGCTTGACTTCTGGGCCGAACCCGGCGGCCCTCGTCATCGCCATCACCTCTTCGGCGCTGTGGGTGCCGTCGTCACCGACCCGCAGCCCGTAGCGCATCGCGTCGAAGCGCGCGAGGTTGCTCGACACCTCGGACGGCAGGATCAGGTAGTAGGCCGCCATCGAATGGTCGAAGTTGGGGCAGTCGACCTCGGTGACGTCGGCGCCCAGTGCGGTGAGCTGCTCGACGGCCGCGTTGAACGACGCCAGCACGCCCGGCTGGTAGCCCTCGCCGCTGCGCAGCTGCTTGACCACACCGACGCGGACGCCCTTGAGATCACCGGTCGCCCCGACCTTGGCCGCTGCGACCAGGTCGGGCACGTCGGCCTTCACCGACGTCGAATCCCGAGGGTCGTGACCGGCGATGACCTGGTGCAACAGCGCGGTGTCGAGCACCGTACGGGCACAGGGTCCGCCCTGGTCCAGCGATGACGCACATGCGATGAGCCCGTAACGCGACACCGTCCCGTACGTCGGCTTGACGCCGACGGTGGCGGTCAACGCGGCAGGCTGGCGGATCGAGCCGCCCGTGTCGGATCCGATCGCCAGCGGGGCCTGGAACGCAGCCAGTGCCGCGGCGCTGCCACCGCCGGAACCGCCGGGGACGCGCTCGACGTTCCACGGGTTGCGGGTCGGGCCGTACGCCGAGTTCTCCGTCGAGCTGCCCATGGCGAACTCGTCCATGTTGGTCTTGCCGAGGATGGGGATCCCGGCGGCCCGCAGGCGCGCCGTCACCGTCGCGTCGTACGGCGAGCGCCAGCCCTCCAGGATTCTGGACCCGCACGTCGTCGGCATGTCGGTCGTGGTGAACACGTCCTTGAGCGCCAGCGGCACGCCGGCCAGCGCAGACGGCAACGTCTCCCCCGCGGCGACCGCGGCGTCGACCCGTCCCGCCTCGGCCAGCGCCGCTTCGGCCCCGACGTGCAAGAACGCGTGATAGCGGTCGTCGGTGGCGGCGATCTGGTCGAGGTGAGCCTGGGTAACCTCGGTGGAGCTCACTTCCTTGGCCGCGATCTTGGCACCGAGGGTCGCGGCGTCCAGGCGTACGAGGTCGCTCATTAGGCCCTCCTCGCAGGCTTGGTCGGCCCAATCCAGGCCATCGGTTCGCTCGCACTCTCGCTCACTGCGCCTCCCCAAGAATCCGCGGCACGGCGAACCGGCCGTCGACGGCATTCGGGGCGGCGGCCAACGCCTGCTCCTGCGTCAGGCACGGCTCGACGACGTCGGGCCTGGTGACGTTGAGCTCCTTGAGTGGGTTGTCGGTGGCCTCGACGCCGGTGACGTCGACGGCCTGAATCTGGCTGACGTGCGCCAGGATGGCGTCCAGCTGGCCGGCGAAGCTGTCCAGCTCACCGTCAGTCAGGGTGAGCCTGGCCAGGCGCGCCAGGTGGGCGACGTCGTCGCGCGAGATCTGAGACACGACCACGAAGCCTAGTCACCGTGGCGGGGACGGCTGCGCCGGAGTGCTGCCGAGGGCGTGCACACCGGTTTCCGAGTCGCTCCGCTCCTGCCCTCCATGAAACTTCCCAAGTCGCTCCGCTCCTGCCCTCCATGAAACAGTGTTGCCCGTGCCGTCATATCTGCTGCGGGTCCAGCTGGAGGACCGGCCCGGCAGCCTCGGCTCACTCGCCGTGGCGTTGGGATCGGTGGGTGCTGACATTCTCTCCCTCGACGTGGTGGAGCGCACTGCCGGCTACGCCGTCGACGACCTGGTGGTGGAGCTGCCGCCCGGGGCCATGCCCGACATGCTCATCACGGCCGCCGAGAAGCTCAACGGCGTGTACGTCGACAGCATCCGGCCACACACCGGACTGCTCGAAGCGCACCGCGAGTTGGAGCTGATCGACCACATCGCCGCCGCGGGCAAGAAGCGCGACAAGCTGCAGGCGCTCGCCGACGAGGCGCCGAAGGTGCTGCGGGTCGGATGGTGCATGGTGCTGACCCTGAACGAGACCGGGCTGGAGGTCGTCGCCGCCAGTCACGGGGCCCCCGAGACGGCCGCGGAGTCCGCCCCATGGCTGCCGCTCGAGCACGCCGAGGCGCTCGACGGGACCGCGGACTGGGTACCCCAGGTGTGGCGGGACTTCGACACCACGCTGGCGGCCGCACCACTCGGTGACCACCGGACCGCGGTGATACTGGGCCGCCCTGGCGGGCCTGCGTTCCGGCCGTCCGAGGTGGCCCGCCTTGGCTACCTCGCCGGAATCGTGTCGACGCTCCTGCGCTGAGCGCTCCGCATCAGTCCGCGTCCGGACCGTTTTCCAGCAGCAGCCGGAACCCGTCCTCGTCGAGCACGGGCACACCGAGCTCGACTGCCTTGTCGTACTTCGAACCTGGCGCGTCGCCCGCGACGACGTAGGCGGTCTTCTTGGACACCGAACCCGCGGCCTTTCCCCCGCGGGCGAGGATGGCCTCCTTGGCCTCGTCTCGGGAGAAGCCGTTCAGCGACCCGGTCACCACGATGGACAGGCCCTCCAGCGTCCTCGCGATGCTGGCGTCGCGTTCGTCCTGCATCCGCACGTCCGCGGCACGCCACTTGTCGACGATGGCGCGGTGCCAGTCGACGGTGAACCATTCGGTCACCGCGGCGGCGATCGTCGGGCCGACGCCTTCGACGGCGGCCAACTGCTCCTCGGATGCCGCCTCGATCGCGTCGAGGCTGCCGAACTCTCCTGCCAGAGCGCGGGCGGCCGTTGGCCCCACGTGGCGGATGGACAACGCGACGAGCACGCGCCACAACGCCTGCTGCTTGGCCGTCGCGAGATTGGCCAGCAGGCGCCTTCCATTGGCAGAGACCTCGCCGCCCTTGACGGTGAAGAGGCCGGTGCGCAGAAGATCGTCCTCGGTGAGGCCGAACAGATCGCCCTCGTCGGTGATCACGCCTGCCTGCAACAGCGCGATCGCCGCCTCGTAGCCAAGCCCCTCGATGTCGAAGGCGCCCCTGCCCGCGACGTGGAACACCCGCTCGCGCAGCTGCGCAGGACACGACCGCGAGTTGGGGCAGCGGATGTCGGCGTCGCCCTCCTTCGCCGGGGCCAGCGTGGTGCCGCATTCCGGACACGTCGTGGGCATCTCGAACTGGCGCTCGGTGCCGTCGCGCACGTCGACCACCGGCCCGAGCACCTCGGGAATGACGTCGCCCGCCTTGCGGATCACCACCGTGTCGCCGATCAGCACGCCCTTGCGTTTGACCTCCGAGGCGTTGTGCAGCGTCGCCAGCCCGACCGTGGAGCCTGCGATCTTGACGGGTTCCATGTAGGCGAACGGGGTGACGCGACCGGTACGGCCCACGTTGACGCGGATGTCGAGCATCTTGGTGGTGGCCTCCTCCGGTGGGTACTTGTAGGCGATCGCCCACCGCGGCGCGCGCGACGTCGCGCCGAGCCTGCGCTGCAGTCCGACGTCGTCGACCTTGGCCACCAGGCCGTCGATTTCGTGCTCGACGTCGTGGCGGTGCTCACCCCAGTAGACGACGCGTTCGGCCACCGCATCGATGCCCGTGACCCGCGTGGTGTGGTCGGACACCGGCAGCCCCCACGCCTTGAGCGCGAGGTAGGCGTCGTGCAGCGACGTGGGGCTGAAGCCCTCGGTGCGGCCGAGACCATGGCAGATCATGTGCAGCTTGCGCCTGGCCGTGACCGCGGGGTTCTTCTGCCGCAGCGAGCCCGCAGCGCTGTTGCGGGGGTTCGCGAACGGCGCCTTGCCCTCCGCGACGAGACCCGCGTTGAGGTCCTCGAAATCGGCGAGCCGGAAGAACACCTCGCCGCGTACCTCCAGCACGGCGGGCACCGGATGGTCGTCGCTGTGCACCAGGCGTTCGGGGATGTCGTCGATGGTGCGCGCGTTCAGCGTGACGTCCTCGCCGGTGCGTCCGTCACCGCGGGTGGCGGCGCGGGCCAGCACACCGTCGCGGTAGACCAGTGCCAGCGCCACCCCGTCGATCTTCAGCTCACACAGGAACTCGGGATCCGCGCCGATCTCGCCCGTCAACCGGCCGGCCCACGCGGCCAGCTCCTCGGCGCTGAACACGTTGTCGAGACTCAACATTCGTTCGAGGTGGTCCGCCGAGCTGAAGTCCGTGGCGAAGCCCGCTCCGCCAACCAACTGGGTCGGCGAATCCGGGGTCCGCAACTCGGGGTACGTCTCCTCCAGGGCCGTCAGCTCGCCGAGCAACCGGTCGAACTCGCCGTCGGAGACGATCGGTGCGTCCTTGAC
>NZ_JBOGDD010000554.1:0-8854 GCF_050701675.1 Mycobacterium sp.
CTCCAGCGCCACCAGGGCCGCGGCGACGGCGAAGTACTTGCTCGCGCCGAACTGGCGGACGGTCTTGATGTTGAACGCCTCTTCGAGATGCTTCGCGTCGGCGTCGGTCACGCCGGCCAGCGCCGCCGGCGACGCATCGAGGATGTCCTTCAGCGACTTGTCCTCATAAGCCTTGTCGAGTGCTTTGGCCAGGTCAACGGATACCGCCATTGGTAGCTCCTTGGTTGCGTTGCTCGAAATGGAGGGCCCACCCTAGCGCGCCAACCTGACAGCCGACAGGACCGTGCCAGGCCCTACGGCGTGTAGCCAAAGGGCAGCAGCACGCTCTTGGACTCGCAGTACGCCTCGATGCCCTCGGGACCGTTCTCGCGGCCGATGCCGGAGTTCTTGTAGCCGCCGAACGGCGCACCGGGATCGAAGGCGTACATGTTGACGGCGTAGGTGCCGGTGCGGATCCGCTTCGCGATCTCCAAGGCCTTCGGGAAGTCGGTGGTGTAGACGCTGCCCGCCAGCCCGTAGGCCGAGTCGTTGGCGATGCGGATCGCGTCCTCCTCGGTGTCGAAGGGGATCACCGCGAGGACCGGTCCGAAGATCTCCTCCTGGGCGATGGTCATCGAGTTGTCGACGTCGGCGAACACGGTGGGCTGCACGAACCAGCCGCTGTCCAGACCCTCGGGCCTGCCGCCGCCGGTGACGATGCGAGCGCCCTCCTCGACGCCCTTCTTGATGTAGCCCTCGACGCGCTCGCGCTGCTTCTCCGAGATCAGCGGCCCGATCATCGCGCCGGGGTTGTCGGGAAGGCCGATCGGCATGTTCGAGACGGCTTCGGCAAGTTTCTCCACGACCTCGTCGTAACGCGACCGCGGCGCCAGGATGCGGGTCTGGCCGACGCAGGCCTGACCGCAGTTCATCAGGCCGGAGAACACCAGCATCGGAAGCGTGGAGTCCAGGTCGGCGTCCTCGAGGATGATCGCCGCGGACTTGCCGCCGAGTTCCAGGGTGCAGGCCTTCAGTTTCTCGGCCGCGATCTTGGCGACCTCCTTGCCGACGCCAGAACTGCCGGTGAAGGTGAACTTGTCCAACTCCGGGTTGGCGGTCAGCGCGCGTCCGGTCTCGGCACCGCCCGGCACGATCGAGAGCACGCCCTCGGGCAGCCCGGCCTCGGCGAACATCTCCGCCATCGCGAAGACCGACAGCGGGGTCTCGGCGGCGGGCTTCAGCACGACCGTGCAACCAGCCAGCAGGGCGGGGCCGAGCTTGTTGGCGGCCAGGAAGAACGGCACGTTCCACGCCGTGACGGCGCCGACGACGCCGATGGGCTCCTTGAGCACCAGGGTCTGCCCGTAGATGCCGTCGCGAATGTCCTGCCAGGTGAACTTGTCCGCGGCACCGACGTAGTAGTTGAACGACGCCATCGCGGCGCCGTACTGCATCATGTCGACGATGGTGGGCGGCTGGCCGGTCTCGGCGGCCAGCAGGAACTTCAGCTCGTCGGCGCGCTCCTCCATGATCTTCACCGCGGCGCCGAGCACGGCGGCCCGTTCCTCGGGCGTGGTGTGCGGCCAGGGGCCTTCGTCGAACGCCTTGCGCGCCGCGGCGCAGGCGGCGTCGACGTCGGCCGCCGAGGCCAGCGGCACCTTGCCGACCAGTTCGCCGGTGGCAGGCGAGTGCACTTCGATGACGTCGGACGTGGCCGGCTCGACCCACTTGCCGCCGATGAACAGCTTGTCCCACTCGGTCTTGAAGGCAGTGCTCTGTGTCATGGCCGTCACATTACCCATCCTCGGGCCAAACGAGAACCTGTTGCAGTTCAAGGGTTCAGGACGGCTGCAACACCAGTACCAGGTTGCTGACCAGAAACTCCCGCAGCACGGGCACGCGCGTCAGCCACCACGCCCATCGTGGGTGGTAGCGGGGAAATACGGCGACCAGCATCCCGGTGCTCGCGGCCCACTCCAGCCCGTCGGCGGCTGAGACGGCGAACAACGACGAGCCGTAGTCGTTCTTCGGTCGGTGGCCGTATCGGCGGGTGTAGCGCTCGGCGGCGCGCGCCCCGCCGAGATAGTGCGTCAACCCCATCTCGTGGCCACCGAACGGGCCGAGCCACACCGTGTACGAGAGCACCACCAGCCCGCCGGGCTTGGTGACCCTGACCATCTCGCGAGCCATTCGCCACGGGTCGGTGACGTGTTCGGCGACGTTGGAGGACAGGCAGACGTCGACGCTGTCGTCGGCGAAGGGCAGCGCCATCCCCGATGCGCGTACGAAGCTGCCCGTTCCGGGTTCTCCCGCTGGGCTTGCTTCGGATGTCGCCGCCAGCGCGGCTCCGGTGTGCGCCTCCGTCGGGTCCGGCTCGACGCCGACGTAATTCAGGCCCGCAGCGCCGAATGCGGTGGCGAAGTAGCCGGGCCCGCCGCCGACGTCGAGCAGGGTGCGGCCGGTCGGCGCAGTCCCGTGCACAGATCTCCACAGCGAGGTGACGAGGGTGACGGTGTCCCGGGCCAGCGCGCCGTAGAACCGGGCCGGGTCACGCTGCTCGAAGCGGAACTCACCGAGCAGGCGCACGGATCGCGACAGGGTGGCCTGGCTGGCGAACAGGTCGGTAGCGGGCATCGGGCAACTCCATTCCAGTCCCGAGTGGCCAGTTGTGTCACGCGCGAGGACGTGAAGCGTATGACAAGTGGCCACTCGTGCGGGGCTTACTCTGAACGGGATGTCCAACCACCCCGCGCAGCTCGGGTCCGTCCTGCTGCTCTGCTGGCGGGACACCGGTCACCCGCAGGGCGGCGGAAGCGAAACCTATCTCCAGCGCATCGGCAGTCAGCTGGCGGCGAGCGGAGTGGACGTCACGCTGCGCACCGCCCGCTACCCGGGCGCCGCGCGCCGCGAGATGGTCGACGGCGTCAGCATCAGTCGCGGAGGCGGCCGCTACGGCGTGTACGTGCTCGCAGGGTTGGCGATGGTCGCGTCGCGGATCGGGATCGGACCGCTGCGACGGCTGCGACCCGACGTCGTGATCGACAGCCAGAACGGCATCCCGTTCATGGCGCGCCTGGCCTTCGGGCGGCGATCCGTCCTCCTGGTCCACCACTGCCACCGCGAGCAGTGGCCGGTGGCGGGCCGGGTGATGAGCCGGGTGGGCTGGCTCGTCGAGTCCACGCTGTCGCCAAGGGTGCACCGCGACAACCAGTACGTCACGGTGTCGCTGCCGTCGGCGCGTGATCTCGCCGATCTCGGCGTCGACCCCGACCACGTCGCGGTGGTGCGCAACGGGTTGGACGAGGCGCCGCCCGACACGTTGACGCTGCCGCGGTCGGTCGGTCCGCGGGTGGCAGTCCTCTCCCGGCTGGTGCCGCACAAGCAGATCGAGGACGTGCTCGACGCCGTCGCCGCGCTGCTACCGCAGATACCGGACCTGCACCTCGACGTCGTCGGCGGTGGCTGGTGGGAGGAGCGGCTCGTCACGCACGCGTCGCAGCTCGGCATCGCCGACGCCGTGACCTTTCACGGTCACGTCGACGAGTCGTCGAAACACCAAGTGCTGCAACGCTGCTGGATCCACGTTCTGCCGTCCCGCAAGGAGGGCTGGGGGCTCGCCGTCACCGAGGCGGCCCAACACGGCGTGCCGACCATCGGCTACCGGGGCTCGGGCGGGCTGACGGACTCGATCGTCGACGGCGTCACCGGCTTGCTCGTCGACGACCACGTCGAGCTGGTCTCGCGCATGGAACAACTGCTGACCGACGACGTGCTGCGCGAGCAACTCGGCGTGAAGGCCCAGGTGCGCAGCGGTGAGTTCTCCTGGTCGCAGAGCGCGAACGCGATGCGCACGGTTCTCGAGTCGGTGGTCCGGGGACGGCGGGTCAGCGGCGTCGTCTAGCCCGGACTCAGCGCATGGTGCGTCCCGCCTCGCGTGCCACGGTCAGGAAGGTGCGGACGCTGGGTGCGGTCTCGTCGGCGTGGTAGGCGACTCCGATGCTGAGCTGCGGCCCCGGCCCGCGAATCGGACGGTAGGTCACCCCGGCGCGGTCGAGTCGCTGGGTCTCCGAGGCGATGAATCCGATGCCGACGCCTGCGGCCACCAGGGCGATGATCGATTGCGCCGGGTGTGCCTCCATGGCGATGCGGAGGCTGAACCCCGCGTCGCGGCAGAGCAGTAACACGGTGTCGTAGAGCTGGGGGGCGATCTCGCGGGGGAAGATCACCACCTGCTCGCCATGGAGATCGCCGAGTTCGACCGATTCGTGGCGGGTGAGCGGATGCGTGACCGGTAGTGCGATGTGGAACGGTGCGCGGCCGATCTCCTCGGCTGCCAGGCCGGCGTCGTCCAGGGGTGGGTGTACCAGGCCCACGTCCAGATCACCCCGGCGCAACGCGTGTTCCTGTTCGGCGGTGGTCATCTCACGCACCACCAGGCCGACGTTGGGCAGCCGGGCGTGAAACAGCGCGGCGATCTCGGGGTAGAGGACGAACAGCGCGGGCGCGGTGACGCCCAAGCGCAATTGTCCGACCTCGCCGCGATCGGTTCGCTGGGTCAGCGCCGCGGCATCATCCATGTGGCGAAGCATCTTTCGGGCCTCGACGACGAATACCTCGCCGGCGCGCGTCAACGACACCATGCGCTTGTTTCGGTGCGCGAGGCGCACGGTCAGTTCTTGCTCGAGCCGCCGGATCTGCTGGCTCATCGCCGGCTGGCTCATGTGACACCTCTCGGCGGCCCTGCCGAAATGCAACTCGTCGGCCAGAGCCACGAAGCACTGCAAACCCGCGCGGTCCATCCGCTGATCCAACTCTAAGAAGCAAATCAAATCAATTCATCATCAGAAAGAGTTGGACCCAATTACTGGGCGGCCATAACGTGGCCTACGCCACAACAGAACGGAGCACCTGTGACACCCCCGCCCCTAGCGTCGTCGCCCGACGGTCCGCCGATCCGGATCACCGCCATCGAAACGACGGTCGTCAATGCCGAGATGCGGAACTGGATCCTCGTCAAGGTCCGGACGGACCAGGACGGCCTCTACGGCTGGGGTGAGGCAAGTCTGAATTGGAAGACCCGGGCGGTGATCGGAGCGATCGAGGATCTGACCCCCATGGTCGTGGGGCGCGATCCCCGCGACATCGAGCAGATCGTCCGGATACTGACCAAGCACAGCTACTACCGCCTCGGAATCATCGGTGCGACCGCAATCAGTGGCATCGAACACGCGCTGTGGGACATCTTCGGGAAGTCCGTCGGCCAGCCGGTATGGCGCCTGCTCGGCGGTCGGGTTCGGGATTCAGTACACGTGTACACCCATCTCGGCCTCGGCGACATGCGCTCGGTGTACGACACCAGCGACACGGGTCTGGTGCGGGAGAAGGCCGCAGCCGTCGTCGAAAAGGGCTACGACGCAATGAAAGTGGTCTTGATCCCCTATGGCGGGCATCTGACGGTCGCGTCGGACCGTCGACACGTCGACACGATGATGTCGACGCTTCGCGACACGGTGGGCCCCGACGTCGACATCATGGTCGACTTCCACGGCAGGCCGGCGTCCGTCGCCGCCGCCATCCAGTACATCGACGTGTTGGCGCCCTATCAGCCGCTGTTCTGCGAGGAGCCGGTGCAGCCCGGCGACACCGAGGCGTTGCGACAGGTCGCCCATCGATCATCGGTGCCGATCGCCGCGGGAGAACGGCTGGTGGGGTTGCGAGAGTTCCTTCCGGTGTTGGCGGCCAAGGCGATCCACATCGCGCAGCCCGATCTCAATCACACCGGCGGGCTGTTGGAGGGCAAGCGCATCGCCGCGCTGGCCGACGTCGAGATGGTCGGGGTGGCGCCGCACAATCCCAACGGCCCCATCGCGGGCGCGGCAGCGTTGCACTTCGCGGTCAGCACCCCCAATTTCGTGATTCAGGAGGAGATGAGCGGCGCGGTCAGCTGGTACGACGACGTGGTCCGCACCCCCATGCGGCGAGTCGGGAGTCATTGGCAGGTCCCCACCGAACCCGGCCTCGGCGTCGAGGTCGACGAACGCGAGGCCGCCAAACACCCATTCAAACCAGAGATTGCACATAGCAGTTCGGCAGTGCTGGCCGATGGAACGGTGGTGGACTGGTGAGCGAGTTGCGAACATTCGCCCATCCCGCCGGTGTGCACAACGCGACACCGCCTCGAATCGTGTTCGGGCCTGGTACTTCCGCAGGCCTTCGCGATGAGGTGGACCGCCTCGGGGCGCGCCGCGCGATGATCGTCACCACCCCCGGGCGGGCCTCGATGGGTGACCGCTTCGCCGAGGAAATCGGTGAGCGCTGCGCGGGCCTGCTACCCGAGGCGGTCAGCCAGGTCCCCGTCGATCTGGTGCGGCGCGGTGTCGAGAAGGCCGCCGGTCTTGGCGCCGACTGCCTCGTCGCCATCGGTGGCGGCGCGGCGACCGGGCTGTGCAAGGGCATCGCCAACGAAACCGGCCTGCCGATCATCGCGGTGCCCACCACCTACAGCGGGTCGGAGATGACGGGGTTCTGCGGGATGACCGCGGACGGCGTGAAGCGCATGCACGAAAGCCTGGCGATGCGACCGTCGGTGGTCATCTACGACGCGGAGCTCACCCTGGGACTGCCGCCCTCGACGACCGCATCGAGCGCGATGAATGCCCTTGCTCACTGCGTTGACGCCATCTACCTGCCGAGCCTGAGCCCGCTGTTGGCGCCCGCTGCCGTCGAGGGTGCGCGCATCGTGACGAACACCATGCCCAAACTGTTGGCCAATCCCGACGATGTGATGCTGCGGAACGAAATGCTCTACGGGGCATATCTTTCCGGTGCTGCGCTGACAGGTGGCTTCGCCATCCAACATGCCATTGCGCACATGCTGGGCGGCAGCTACGGGGTCGAACACGGCACGGCGCACGCCGTCGTGCTGCCCTATGTCACGGATCATCTGCTGCGGCAGGCGCCACTGGCGCTTGGACGGATCGCCGACGCGGTCGGTACCCCCGACCTCGCCGGTCACCTCTGGGATCTGGCCGTCGGCGCCGAGCTTCCAGTGCGCCTGGCAGACGTTGGATTCTCCGCCGATGACGAGGACCGTGCGGTGCACATCGCGACCACGGCCGACGGACCGCCGACCGGCCCTGACATCCATGACGCAGGTCGAGCCGGAAATCCGGCGCCGGTAACCGATTCCGCCGTACGCGCAATCCTGCGGGCTGCCGCCGAAGGTGAGCGTCCCGGTGGTCGGCGATGAAGATCTTCCTGGTCGGTGAGGCGGCCGACCACGGCGAAGACCTGCGACCACACCTGGACACCGCGCACGAGATCGTGAAGTTGCCGTGGGCAGCGGCCAATTCGACCACGTTCGACGATGACATCACCGCCGCCGACGTCGTGGTGTCGTTGAGGTTCTCCCGCCCCGGCGCCACCGCGCCACCGTTTCGGCTCCTGCACGTTCCCGGCGCCGGACTCGATCAGGTCGACTTCGCCGCGCTGACACCGGACACCCTGGTGGCCAACGTCTTCGAACACGAGACGCCCATCTCCGAGTTCGTCCTCGCCCGGCTGCTGGAGTGGGAGATCCGGGCGTCGGCCATGCAGGAGTCGTTCACTCCGCAGGACTGGTCATCGTTGTACCGCAGGCGCCTACCGCACGGCGAGATCTACGGAAGGACAATGGTGTTGGTCGGTTACGGCCGCATCAGCCGCGCGATCGCCGCCCGCGCCAGTGCGTTCGGTGTCGACGTGGTTGCCATCGACGACCATGCCGACGGCGACGAGTCAGCACGCGTGCTGCCCACCGACCGGCTGGCAGAACTTCAGCGGCGCGCCGACTACCTGGTGCTCGCCTGCCCGCTGACACCGGCCACCACTGGCCTCATCGATGCCGCAGCTCTGGCGCGGATGCCCGCCCACGCGGTGCTCGTCAACATCTCGCGTGCACCCATCGTCGACCAGAAGGCCCTCTACGAAGCGTTGCGGCACAACGCCATCGGGGGCGCGGTGCTCGACGTGTGGTATCGCTATCCGGACAACGAGGGGAATCGGGTCGCACCCGCAGACGTGCCGCTCTGGGAGCTGCCGAACGCCTGGTGTACTCCGCATTCCAGCGCTTGGACCAACCAGTTGCCCCGTCGCCGCTATGCCGTGATCGCCGACAACGTCAACCGACTCGCAGCCGGCGAGCCGTTGCGCAACCTCGTCCGCCCAGCCAGCGGCGTCAGCTCAAGGAGGAGCTAACCCATGACCGCTCACGTGACCCCCGAACAGATCTGGCTCGAATCCCGTCGCAGGCTGATTCCCGGAACAGTCATCGGCAGCATCATCGAGTGGTACGACATCGCCGTCTACGGTCAGGCGGCCGCACTGGTTTTCGGCACCCTGTTCTTCCCCAGCTTCTCCCCGACCGCAGGCGTGGTTGCGGCCTTCGCCACCTTCGGCGTCGGCTACTTCGCCCGGCCGTTGGGTGCCATTCTCTTCGGCCACATCGGTGATCGCTACGGCAGGCGCTTCTCGCTGGTGTGCACGCTTCTGCTGATGGGGGTTGCGACAGTCGCCATCGGGCTGCTGCCGACCTATTCCAGCATCGGCGTGCTCGCACCGGTACTGCTGGTGGTGTGTCGTCTGCTGCAGGGCCTTGGCGTCGGCGCGGAGTACGTCGGCGCGGTCACCATGGTTGCGGAGTTCGCCCCGGTCAAGCGGCGCGGCTTCTACGCGTCGCTGCCTGCCTCCGGGGTGTTCATCGGGATCGGCCTCGCCGCCGCCATCAGCGCCGTGGTGTCCACGCTGCCGGAGGACCAGCTGATGAGCTGGGGCTGGCGCGTTCCGTTCCTGTTCAGCATCCTGGTGGTCGCCATCGGCCTGGTGATCCGGCTGCGAG
>NZ_JBOGDD010000555.1:0-7998 GCF_050701675.1 Mycobacterium sp.
CATCGAGGCCGTCGACAGCTCGCAGGCGATGGTCGACGCGGCGCGCGCGCGTGGCCTCGACGCGAACCTCGGGGAACTGGAGGCGTGGACGCCGAGGCCGGACACCGACGTCGTGCTGAGCAACGCGGCGTTGCAATGGGTGCCACGACATCGGGAGCTGTTGGTCCGCTGGGCTGGTGAGCTGCCCACCGGGGCGTGGATCGCCGTGCAGGTGCCCGGCAACTTCGACGCGCCGTCGCATGCCGCGGTGCGCGAGCTGGCGAGCAGTCCGAAGTGGATCGATGCCTTGAGTGACATCCCCTTTCGGGTGGGCAAGGTAGTCGACTCGGCCGCAGAGTACGCCGGGCTGCTCAGCGATGCGGGCTGCGTCGTCGACACCTGGGAGACGACCTACGTCCACGAACTCACGGGCGAACATCCGGTTCTGGACTGGATCACCGGCACCGCCCTGACGCCGGTGAAAGACGCACTCAGCGAAGAGGATTGGCAACGATTCCGCGCCGAGCTCATCCCCATGCTGGACGCCAGGTATCCGGCCCGACCCGACGGTCGCACGTTCTTCCCGTTCCGGCGGATCTTCGTGGTGGCCCGGGTGGGTTAGGTGGGGTTAGACGCCGTCGCGCCTGGACTTGAGCACCTCGAGAACCTTGGCCACCAGGTCGTCGATGTCGGCACCTGTGGTGTCGATGACCAGGTCCGGGTTCTCTGGAGCCTCGTAGGGGGCGTCGACGCCCGTGAGGCCCTTCAGCTCACCGGCCCTGGCGCGGGCGTAGAGGCCCTTCGGATCGCGCTTCTCGCACTCCTCGACGGACGTGCAGATATAGACCTCGATGAACGGCAGCTTGGCGGCGTCGTTGAGGGCCCTGGCGATCTCGCGGTCGGACTTCAGCGGCGACACCAGCGAGGCCAGCGCGACGACCCCGGCATCGGCGAACAGCCGGGTGAGATGTCCGACCCGCCTGATGTTCTCGGCCCGGTCACCGGCCGAGAACCCGAGGTCGTCGGACAGGCCGTGGCGGATGTTGTCACCGTCGAGCAGATAGGCGACGTCGCCGGACTCGACGAGTGCGCGCTCGACGGCGACGGCCAGCGTCGACTTGCCCGACGCGGGTAGGCCGGTGAACCAGATCGTGGCGCCACGCTGGTTGGTGGCCTTCCAGCGGTGGTCGCGATCCAGTGCCGAAGGGTGCCAACGGATGTCGTTGCGAGCCTGGGTGCCGGGCTTGACCTCACGCGGTTCGACGATGGTGCCTGCGCCGATGGTCTCGTTCGAGGTCTCGTCGATGAGGATGAACGCGCCGCTGTCCCGGTTGTCGGTGTAGGGATCGGCGACGACGACCGAGCTGGTGCGCAAGGTCACCATGCCGATGTCGTTGAGGGACAACTCAACCGGGTTGTCGAGCTCGTCGAGTGTCTCCGGGTCCAGCCGGGAGTGCAGCGCCTGCACCGTCGCCCGCACCGTCTTGGAGGTCTGCTTCAGCGCGACCCTGTCACCGGCGCGCAGCGGCGAGTCGGCGAACCAGCACACCGTCGCGTCGAGCTCGCGGGCCAGCACCGGCAGCGTCGCGTCCTCGGCACCGCTGACGAAGACGTCGCCACGGCCCACGTCGATGTCGTCGGCGAGCTCGATCGAGACCGACAGCGGCGCAACCGCCGTCGTGCGCTCGTCGTCGAGGGTGTCCACGGCGGTCACCGTGGAGCGGGTGCCCGCGGGCAGCGAGACGATGGGGTCACCTACGCTGACGGTCCCGGCGGCCAGCCGTCCCGTGTAACGGCGGCGAACCTCGGTCGTGGGTCGGGACACCCACTGGATCGGCAGTCGCAGCTTGGCCGCCTCGGGCTGGGGTGCCGACAGTTCAACCCCCTCGAGGTACTCCAGCAGCGTCGGCCCGGTGTACCAGGGCGTGTTGTCGGAGCGGTGCACGACGTTGTCGCCGAGCTTGGCGGCGATGGGGATGACGGCCAGATCCGTAATGCCGAGTCGGGCCGCCAACGTGGACAGCTCGGCGTCGACCTCGCCGAAGCGGTCCTCATCGAAGTCGACCAGGTCGATCTTGTTGACCGTGGCCACGAAGTGTTGGATGCCAAGGAGTTTCGCGATGCGGGCATGCCTGCGCGTCTGGCGCAGCACCCCGGCACGGGCGTCGACCAGCAGCACCGCCACGTGGGCATTGGACGCGCCGGTGAACATGTTGCGGGTGTAGCGCTCGTGACCCGGTGTGTCGGCCAGGATGTAGCTGCGGCGCTCAGTGGAGAAGAACCGGTAGGCGACGTCGATGGTGATGCCCTGTTCGCGCTCGGCGCGCAGGCCGTCGGACAGGGCGGCCAAGTCGGCGACCCCCGCCTCGTCCTTGACCGCTTCGAGGTGGTCGAGCGGCAGGCTGTCGGTGTCGTGCATGAGCCGGCCGATCAGGGTGCTCTTGCCGTCGTCCACGGATCCGGCGGTGGCCAGTCGGAGCAGCTGGCGAGTCTCGCTCATCGTCGTTCTTCCCGTCGCTTCGCTCGCCCCATCAGAAGTAGCCTTCCCGCTTGCGATCTTCCATGGCTGCCACCGACGTTCGGTCGTCGGCGCGGGTCTCGCCGCGTTCCGACACCGTGGCCGCGGATATCTCGGTGATGACACCGGCGATGTCGGTCGCGTGTGACCGCACGGCTCCGGTGATGGTCAGGTCGCCGACCGTGCGGTAGCGGACCCACTCGACGGCCGAGGTCTCGTCGCCGGTGGGCTGCACGTACTCGGAGACGGCGAGGAGGATGCCGTCCCTGGCGACGACCTCGCGCTCGTGGGCGAAGTAGATCGGCGGCAGCTCGAGACCTTCGAGCTCGATGTACCGCCAGATGTCCAGCTCGGTCCAGTTGCTCAGCGGAAAGACCCTGACCTGCTCGCCCTTCTTGATCCTGCCGTTGTACAGCGACCACGGCTCCGGGCGCTGGGCCCGCGGATCCCACTGCCCGAACTCGTCGCGGAAGCTCAGGATGCGTTCCTTGGCCCTGGCGCGCTCCTCGTCGCGGCGGGCGCCGCCGAACGCGGCGTCGAAGCCGCCCGCCTCGAGTGCGTCGAGCAGCGTGCGGGTCTGCTGCCGGTTCCGGGAGGCGCCTTCACCCGGGTCGGGCGTCCGGCCGGAGTCGATGGACTCCTGCACCGAACCGACGATCAGCTTGTGGCCGTGCTCGCCGAGGCGGCGGTCACGGAACTCGATCACCTCGTCGAAGTTGTGGCCGGTGTCGACGTGCAGTACCGGGAACGGCAACGGAAAGGGACGAAAGGCCTTCTCCGCCAGCCGGAGAAGCACGATCGAGTCCTTACCCGCCGAGAACAGGAGCACCGGTCGCTGCAACTCGGCGACGACCTCACGGATGATGTGAACCGACTCCGCTTCCAGCAGCCGAAGCTCGTCGACCTGGGTGTCCCCAGTCTGAACCGTCATACCGGCAGGCCCTCCTTCTCTGCGTCCTTGCGATAACGCTCAACCCAGTCGTCGGACCGTTGGTCGGCCTGACGTTCCAGAACCGGCGCCGGGGCGAGCCGAGGATCCAGACCGAGTGCCTCGAGGACGGTACCGACCACTTCGGTGAGGTTTCGCCACAACACGGGATATGAAACGTCGATGGGGTCGACTCCCTCCTCGACGAACCAGGCCCGCCACGCGTCCTCCTGGGCACGCAACATCGTGACGACGTGTGCGATGGCGCCCGCGTGGTATTCGGCGCGCGCATCGCGCACCGGATCGGGACGACCACGCCAGACCCGGGTCTGTACGGCGCGCCAGAATGACACCGCCTGCGACACGACGTCGGGGCGGTACACGTGGACGAGGACCGGATCCGAGCCGACCACGTCGCGGATCGCCGACAGCAGGCCGGTGCCGGAGCGGTCAGGAAGACCCTCGGCGCGTTGCTGCAGCAGCGGCGTCTGATTCCACATCAGCTTGCCGCCCCACACCCCGTTGGGGGTGCGTCCCACCGTCCGGATGTAGTCGCGCCAGATCTCCGGCGGAGCCAGGTCGGGCTTGCCCTCGTCGTGCGGGTCGAGCAGTCGCAGGATCGATTCGTCTCCCGCGTCGGCGAACCATTGCCGTGGTTGCGGCGACTGGCTGGTGGTCGGCAGGTACTGGAAGAACTCCTGGGGTTCGCCTGCGACGCCAGTGGCCCGCAAGGACTCCACCAGAAGCGTGCTGCCGCTCCGTTGCGAGGCAAGCACCAGATACGCAGTCGGAGAGGACATGCGCGGAAGCCTAACCGGATCGAAATCGCGTCGCATGCTCGACTGTGGCAAACCATTAAACTCGTCACGAGCACAACTATGGCGGTGTTCGGACATCGTCTTCGATCCCGCGTTCGGCCGCAATTGCCGACCGACTCGGCAATTGTATTCCATTGATGCGCATGTATGTTTCGGTGTATCTGGCCGAAATGCGCGTCCCGGCGAAATCGGACGGAATGACGTCGTTCGTCTTTTGTCGCCAATCGTTGAGCAGCATCGCCAATTCGTTGGCAATTGATTCGGAGTCCTCGCTCACCGGACCGCTAAGGAGATTGTCCCTTTCGGTCGGATCCGTCCGCAGATCGTATAGTTCCCGGCTCGGGCGAGGCGCCGTGCTGAACGACGCGACCGCCCTCCCCGGCGCGCTCTGCTCGATGTCGAGGGGGAGATCCAGAAGCGGCCGCGCCGCGTAGTTCTCGATGTAGCTGAAATCCTTGGTCCTGATCGCGCGGATCGGATCGAACGAATCGTGATAGGTCTTCGTCGTGTAGACCTCGGCGCGTACGGGGGTGGGATCGGCGATGCCGTCGAGAACGTTCGCGGCGTGTGAGAGCCCCTCGACGTCATCGGGGACCGGCAGGCCGAGCACGTCCAGCAGCGTGGGAACCAGGTCGACGCCGCTGAAGAGTTCGTCGTACACCCGGCCGGGTGCCCCGAACCGCGTTGGAGGCCGCACGATCATGGCGATGCCGGTGCCTGCGTCGTACAGCGTGGACTTCGCGCGCGGCAGGGCCGGCCCGTGGTCGGTGAGGAACACCACCCACGTGGAGGCGTCCAGCCCCGTTTCGGTGAGGGTGTCGAGCAGCGTGCCGACCGCGGCGTCGGCGACCGCGATGGAGCCGTAGAAGTCGGCGAGATCCTCGCGTACGTCGGGAAGGTCGGGCAGGTAGTCGGGCAATTCCACACCGCCGGCATCCGCGGGTTCGTAGCGATCCCGCGGATAGGGACGGTGGGTCTCGAAGAAGCCTGCGGTCAGCAGGAAGGGCGTCGTCGGGGCGTCGCTGAGCCAATGAGTGGTCCGATCGACCACGTACTCGCAGAAGGAGTTGGACACGTCGTACTCGTCGAATCCGAGCCGGCCGGGGAACGACGTCTCGTGCTGCATGCCGAACAGCGCCGTGTGCCAGCCTGATTCGGACAACAGCTGGGGCAGGGTGCGGACCCCGGCGCGGTACTCCCAGCCGTGATGCGCGAGCCCCAGCAGCCCGTTGCTCTGCGGGTAGCGGCCGGTGAACAGCGAGCCTCGCGACGGCGAGCACAGCGGCGCGGTGGCGTGTGCGCGTGTGAACAGGATCCCCTCGGCGGCGAGTCGATCGAGCCTGGGGCTGGATACGTCGTCATGGCCGTAGGCGCCGAGATATCTGCCGAGATCGTGCCAGTGCACGAGGAGCACGTTGTCCTTCATCGTTGATACACGCAACAGGTTCTGCGCTGAATCGGCAAGCGTTGGGCTCATGGTGGCGGCTATTCACGTCCGACCGGGCCCTCGCGTGCTGGTCGTGATTTCGAGGGAAATGCGATGAATCACGACCGTGGTGCGGCGAACGCGCATAGCGTGCGATTCGGCATGAAGCGGCCGAGAGGTGTCGGCGCGGCGGTAGCAGCAAACGGTGGCGCGGCTGATTCGGGTCCGCATTTCGAGGGCGATGGATGGGTGGCGAGGTGTGGGGCTGGCGGGTGACGATGTCGGTGATGGTGGCAGCGGTCCTCGTCGGGTGCGGGGGCGCAGATCAGTCGCATGATCCGGAGCGTGACAAGGCCGCGATCGAATCGGCACTTCGCCAGTGGCCCAACGACTTCAATTCCAAGAATGCCGCGGGCGTATGCGGGTTGTTCGCCGATGACGTGGTGTTGTCGTACCCCGACGCGGAGGATCGCGGCCACGGCGAATTCTGCATGCAGATGCAGAAGCTGTTCGACGATCCGGTCAGGCGGTACAGCTATGCGCCGCCCGACATCCGCGAAGTGCTGGTCGACGGCGATCTTGCGACCGTCAGGCTCTTCTGGACGCTGACCGTCACCGACGCGGCGGGCAAGGTTCTGGACAGGGGGGTCGAGGACGGTCTCGACGTCTTCACCCGCCAGCCGGATGGCAGCTGGAAGATTCATGTCTCCCATGCCTTTACGAAGTCGTAGCGCGGTGTCATGAGCGATCTCCTGGGCCGGCCGTGTCCCTGTGGCAGCGGCACCGGCTACCACGCCTGCTGCGGTCCGCTGCACCATGGCGAGCGCCACGCCGCGACGGCCGAGGAATTGATGCGGTCGAGATACGCGGCGTTTGCGTGTGGCGACGCGGACTATCTATTCCGCACCTGGCATCCGCGGACGCGCCCCGCCGACGTCTCGATCGATGCCGACGTCGTCTGGATCGGCCTCGACGTGACCGATGTCGCCGCGGGCGGCCACGATGACGACCGCGGGGAAGTGGAGTTCACGGCGGTCTTCGCCGGGGGCGAGATGCACGAGCGCAGCCGGTTCGAGCGTCGCGCAGGCCGGTGGTTCTACGTCGACGGTGACGTCCGGTGACGTCACCTGTTCGGCACACCGCACGCGGAGTAGACGAACTTCGGCGGCGCGTCGAACGCGAAGGACCGCTGTGGCAGCCGCGTCAGCACGTCTTCGGGGAGCGGCGCCTTGTAGTGCAGTGACACCGAGCCGGAGAAGCTCGGGTCGATGACGGAGATGTCGGGCACGTCAAGCAGCAGTCCGGATTGGTCCAGAGTGGCCTGCACCATGGAACCGCCCTTCGCGTTCCACGGGTGGTCGACCGCGCGGCCCGCCTTCTTGGGCACCGAGGAGAGCGTGCCGAGCACCCGCTCGTTGGTGAGCGCCAGCGCGCCGACGTAGCTGCGGAGGTTGCCCTTCGCGGTCTTGCCGGGCACGTTGCCAGAGAAGCGGAACGTCACGGCGACGAATTCGGCGAGATGGAGCACGCCTTCAGCTTCGACCTGGGCCCGCATGTCGTCGGGCAGCTCACCGATGCCGAGGATCTTGCGCAAGAAGACGGCCATAGCCGGGACAGTATCGGCTATGACCGTCTTCTCACGGTCGGTTCTACGTTTGTGCTGGCAGCACGTTCTCGCCGGTCTTGTCGGTGGACAGGCACAGTGAGCAGATGTACCCCTCGTGACTGGCGGACTTCAGCATGTCGGGACGCTCGTAATCGTGATGGCAGACATGGCATTTGAGGTGTGCATCTGACGGGTTGCCGTGCTCGTCGAGCATCGGCAGGTCGATGCCGTCGTCGGTGCGCCTCAGGTAGTACTTGCCCTTGGTCGCGATCGCGATGAGGGGTGGGAGCACCACGCCAAGACCGATGGCAACCAGCGGCGAGTACGGCCGGATGGCCTCCCCGAGTCCGCCGAAGAACGCGATCACCGACAGCCCGGCAGCGATCAGCATCGAGCCGAAGCCGACCGGGTTGAAGTCGTACAGCATGCCGCGCCGGAACTCCGGTTGCATCGGCGACAGCTTCAACAGGTACTTGTTGAAGACGATGTCCGACGCCACCACCACGACCCACGCCATACCGCAGTTGGCGTAGAAGCCCAGGATGGTGTTCAGGAAGTCGAACATGTTGGCTTCCATCAGGACCAGGGCAATCAGCAGGTTGACGCCAAGGAACACCAGACGACCCGGGTAGGTCTTCGTGACGCGGGTGAACGAGTTGGTCCACGCCAGCGAACCCGAGTAGGCATTCGTCACGTTGATCTTGATCTGGCTGATGACCACCA
>NZ_JBOGDD010000556.1:0-16640 GCF_050701675.1 Mycobacterium sp.
GGGTGGATGAACTCATGGTTCTCACTAACCTTGTCAGGGAGATGGATGTCTGATGTCCGATCTCTTCAGACGCTAACTAAGTCCAGCGATGACGGCAACAGCCGCATAAAAATGTGATCTATGCCATAGCTGCGGTACTTTTTGGACATCCGATGTCAGGTGTTTGGCGGACCCGGTGATACTGGCTGTGTTGTTCACCGCCGTGAAGGGATGGGTAGATGTCGCAGGGGTCGCTCGGGATGGTCGAGGTACCGCTGTCCGTCGTGGACCGCATCAAGGAATACATCCTGCTGGGCCGGCTCGCCCCTGGCGATCCCATGCCCACCGAGAAGGAGTTGAGCGAACAGCTTGGCGTGAGCCGATCCGGCGTCCGTGAGGCCATGAAAACGCTCTCGGCACTCGACATCGTCGAAGTCCGCCATGGATACGGGACCTACGTCGGACGAATGCGGCTGACCGCGATGGTCCAGTCACTGGCCTTCCGCGGAATGCTCAACGCAAATGCCGACCAACACGTCCTCGCCGATCTCATCGACGTGCGCGAGCTCATCGAAACGAGTCTCGCCGCGACGATCGTTACAGGGCTGAGCCCGCAAGCCGCCCTCACGTTGCGGCGCCTCACCCTCACGATGCGAGAGAAGGCGGAGCTAGGTCAGGAGTTTCGCGCTGAGGACCGCGAGTTCCACCTGCTACTCGTGCAAACCACCGGCAACGCTCTCGCGGTCGAACTCACCGGCGCATTCTGGGATGTGCATGCCATCGCCTACGGCTCACTCGGACCAGTACCAGACCTCCATGACACGGCCCAGGATCACACCGCAATTCTGGACGCGATCGAGCAGGGCGACCCGGATCTCTTCCGCCACGCCATCCGCGAGCACTACGCACCCATTCGCGCCCGCATGGTCCAGCAACGTCCCACCCTTGACGCCTCAACTCCCGAAGAGTGAACCACCCCCGAGTTTTCATGCGGTTGCCTGAGAACCCGCTTGACTGGTATCGAGGGAACCGCGTGGGGTGAGGTAACCTTGTTAGCGGTACTACATACCCGACGGTGACGGTTTTCGACGGGGAACAAGGGAGCGGCAGCGTGGATCTCGGCCTGTGGGGTTATCTCACGATACTTGCTGGCGTAATGGGATTGACGTTCGCCGCATGCGTATTCGTGTACCTGAGACGGATGGAAAATCGAAAGCCCGCGGCGTTGGGCGAACAAGTGGGCGCCCACAAGGCGATTCTCGCGAAATTACGCAAGCGCGAACCGATGTCGCAAGATGAATTCGACTATGCGACCGAGCTGGTTTCCGACGCTCGATCGCCGCTCGCGTACGCGATACCCGCCACCCTTTTCAGCATGGGATTCTTCTACGTGGTCGGCTGCCTCTTCGAACTACACGAATATGGCGGCAATCCCTCCTTCCGGACGTTTGTCGGAGGGATCCCCATGTTGACCTCCATGAACATCGCTGCTCAGCTACGCAGGGTGGCCCGGTTGAAGAAGAGTCTGCAGCAAGTTTCCGTGACGGAGCCCGAGTCGTCGGATGAGCTCGCCACGGCGTAGCGCCGTCACGGCCGGTTGCGTGGCTCCGTTTCAGAGGTGACCGCCGGGTCCCCGTCCTCCCACAGAAGCAGTTGACGAACCGCTGCACGTGATCCGTAGGGCTGAAGCATCTGGCTGGCGGGGCGGGGGCGCACCCGCAGCGGCCACCAGAACCAGCGCCCGAGAACCGCTGCGATGGACGGTGTCATGAATGACCGCACGATGAGCGTGTCGAACAGCAACCCGAGCGCGATCGTCGTCCCGATCTGACCGAGAATCCGCAAATCGGCGAACACGAAGGACGCCATGGTGGCCGCGAATACCAGGCCGGCCGCCGTCACCACCGACCCGGAGCCAGCCATCGCGCGGATGATGCCGGTGTTCACGCCGGCATGGATCTCCTCCTTGAATCGGGAGATCAGCAGCAGGTTGTAGTCCGACCCCACGGCCAACAGCAGGATGACGGCCAGCGCCAGCACGATCCAGTACAAGTCGATGCCAAGGAGGTCCTGCCAGATCAGCACCGAGAGCCCGAAAGAGGCGCCCAGCGACAGCGCCACGGTGCCCACGATGACGAGCGCGGCGACGATGCTGCGCGTGATGAACATCATGACGAGCAAAATCAGGCTCAGCGCGGCGATGCCCGCGATCAGCAGGTCGTACTTGGCGCCGTCCTGGATGTCCTTGTAGGTGGCGGCCGTACCGGCGAGATAGATCTTGGATCCCGCCAACGGCGTGCCCTTGACGGCCTCCTGCGCTGCGTGCCTGATGGTGTCGATGTGAGAAATGCCTTCTGGCGTAGCGGGATCGCCCTCATGGGTGATGATCATCTGCGCGGCCTTGCCATCCGGTGAGAGGAACAGCTTCAGACCGCGGGCGAACTCGGGGTTGGTGAACGCCTCCGGCGGTAGGTAGAAGGAGTCATCGGTCTTCGACGCGTCGTAGGCCTGGCCAAGGGCCGTGGAGTTCTGCAGTGCCGCCGCTGATTGGTCGTTGATCCCCGAGTTGGTGGCGTAGTTCGTCATCGTCAGGTCGCGGTTGGTCTGCTGATTCGCGATCTGTGGCGGGATCAGCGACAGAAGCTTCGGCTGGAGTTGGTCCAACTTGGCGATGCTCCCCGCGACGTCGCCCAGCTGGTCGGTCAGCGCGTCGATACCGTCGAGCGCATCGAAGACCGACCGCAGCGCGGCGCAGGACGGGATGTCGAAACAGTGTGGCTCCCAATAGAAATAGCTGCGCAGGGGCCGGAAGAAGTCGTCGAAGTTGGCGATCTTGTCGCGAAGGTCCTGAGCCGTCGCGACCGTCTGCGCGAACGCCTTGGCCTGCTCGTCGGTGATCTCACCGGACTGTTGTTGCAGCGCGTACTGCTGCCGCAACACCTTGACCGTGTCGTCGATGACGCCGACCTGCTTGAGCAGATCCGCGGAGCGCGCCTGCTGAAAGGGCAGGTTGTTGATCTGCCCCGAGTTCCCCGCACTGATCTGGAACGGGATCGACGTGTGATCCAGGGGAGTGCCCAGCGGCCGTGTGATCGACTGAACCTGGGCGATTCCGTCGGTGTGGAAGACCGCCTTGGCGACCCGCTCGAGCAGAATCATGTCGCTGGGATCGCGCAGATCGTGGTCGGCTTCGATCATCAGCAACTCGGGATTGAGCCGGGCCTGGGAGAAGTGGCGCTCGGCCGCCGCGTAGCCGACATTGGCGGGAGCAGTGGCAGGCATGTACGGGCGGGCGTCGTAGCTCGTCTTGTAACCGGGCAGCGCCAGCAGCCCGATGAGGGCGATGCCGACGGTCGTGATGAGGATCGGCACCGGCCAGCGCACGATGGCCGTCCCGATGCGCCGCCAGCCCTGGGTGCTCATCGGACGGGCGGGTTCGAACAGACCGAAGTGGCGGCCGATGCTCAACAAGGCCGGCGCGAGGCTCAGCGCGGCCACCACCGCGACGAGTACGCCAGTCGCAGCAGGAATGCCCAGACTGTTGAAATACGGAAGCCGCGTGAAGGTCAGGCAGAACACCGCGCCGGCAATCGTCAGGCCCGACCCCAAGATGATGTGCGCGGTGCCGCGGTACGTCGTCTCGAAGGCGGCTACCCGATCCTGCCCGACGTGGCGCGCCTCGTGGAAGCGGCCAAGGATGAAGATCGCGTAATCCGTTCCGGCCGCGATCACCAGCAACGTCAGCAGATTGGTCGAGTACGTCGACAGCTCGATGATGCCGGCGTTCGCCAGCACGGCGACGACGCCGCGGGACGCAGTCAACTCGATCATCACCGTGAAGATCACGAGAAACACCGTGGTGAGGCGGCGGTAGAGGGAAAACAGCATCAACGCGATCACCCCGAGGGTGATCAGGGTGGTCTTCAGGGTGCCTTGCCTGCCCACCTCGAACTGATCGGTGACCAGGGGCGCGGCGCCGGTGACATAGGCCTTCACGCCTGGCGGCGGTGTCGACTGGTTGACGATGTCTCGGATGGAGTCGACGGACTCGTTGGACAGCGACTCGCCCTGGTTGCCGGCAAGATTCACCTGCAGCAGGGCCGCCTTGCCGTCGTTGCTCTGCGAGCCGGCCGCCGTCAGCGGGTCTCCCCAGAAATTCTGCACGTGCTGAACGTGCTTCGTGTCCTGGAGGAGCTTCTGCACCAAGTCGTCGTAGTAGTGGTGCGCATCGGCACCGAGCGGCTGATCGCCCTCCAAGACGATCATCGCCGCGCTGTCGGAGTCGTACTGCTGGAATACCGTGCCGATGCGTTTACTGGCCTGCAGCGACGGCGCATCCTGAGGGCTCAGCGACACGTTGTGCGCTTCGGCGACCGTCTCCAACTGGGGCACGAAGACGTTGGTGACCACTGCCAGGCCCAGCCAGAACAGCACGATCAGCGCCGAGAACCGCCGGAGCGCGGGCGCGACTCGGTCCGCCAACGACGGGCCTTCGGCTTGGTGAGTATTCGTGCTCATCCCGACTTGTCCAGGCAGTAGATGTAGGCGTTCAGGGTGTTGGCCGTTCTCTCGTCCTTGACCACGTCGTCGATCTTGATTCGGCAGCCGAGCGAGTCGCCGTCGCCCTGGGCCTGGACGTTGACGAAGACGGCGGGCTGCGTGGTGGTGGTGTCATAGGCCCACGGCAGCGTGGCGTCCTCGACTTTCTGCGGTTGAGCGTTGACGTCCAGGTAGGTGATGGTGGCAGTCGTTCCCGGCGGACCGAAGACCTCCATCACCACGTGCTTAGGGTTGAACGGGACGATCTCGTTGGCCCCGCCGCCCGGGGTCGAGGTGACGTCCTGGGAGGCGAAGATGCCGTTCAGGCGGTACACCGCCAACGCCGCGATCGCGACGACGACGACCGCGACCACCAACATCCAGCGTCGGCTCAATCCCCGTCGGATCGAAAACCGCGGCATCCGTGACCCTTTCGACGAGCGCCGACATGCGGGCGGTAGGAGATCTGCTCGACCGATGGTCCTTAGATCAACTAGGTTGACAGTACGATACGGGACCGGACACCACAATAAATGCCTTGGGCGTCGTGTCGGGTGAGACTCGCGATGATCACGCCGTAGGTGGCCGGTGGCCTGGACCGGATTCCCAAGGTGACCCGATCAGAGGCTGATGTAGACCGACTTGGTGTTGAAGTAGGCCTCGAGGCCCTTCTTGCCTCGCTCGCCGCCCCAGCCCGACTGCTTGTGGCCGCAGATGGGCATCGAGGGGTCCGCTGCGAGTGCGGAGTTCACCCAGATCTGGCCGCCGCGGAGTTCGTTCACGACGCGATGGGCCCGACTGAGGTTCTCGGTCCAGATGGCGCCGGCAAGGCCGTACTCCGTGTCGTTCGCGGCGGCGATCGCCTCGTCTTCTTCGTCGAACGGGATCACGCAGCCGACCGGTCCGAAGATCTCCTCGCGGATGAGCCGCATGTCGGGCGTGGTGTTGGTGACGATCGTCGCCTCGTAGAAGTAGCCGCGGCGGTCCATCGGCTTGCCTCCGGTCACCACTTGCGCGCCGCCGGCCACGCCGTCCTTGACGATGCCCTCTACGCGTGTGCGCTGCTTCTCACTGATGAGTGGGCCGAGGACGGAGTTGGCGTCATCGTTGCCACCCATCGGGAGCATCTGGGCGAAGGCGACGAGGCCCTCGACGACCTGGTCGTAGATGCCGCGCTGGACGTAGATGCGCGAGGTACACGAGCAGTTCTGCCCCGAGCCGGCGAGCAGGCCCATACCCGCTCCCATGATCGCCTTGTCGAGGTTGGCGTCGTCGAACATGATCAGCGGTGACTTGCCGCCGAGTTCGAGCGTGAGGCGCTTGAGGTTGCCTGCGGCCGCCTTGACGATCAGCCGGCCGACCTCCGTCGACCCGGTGAATGCGATCTTGTCGACGTCTGGGTGTGCGGCCAGTGCGGCGCCGGTGGTCTCGCCGTAGCCGGTGATGACGTTCACGACGCCGTCGGGCACACCCGCCTCGCGGAAGATCTCCTCCAGCTTCAGCGCGGTGA
This sequence comes from Mycobacterium sp., assembly GCF_050701675.1. Lineage (GTDB taxonomy): Bacteria > Actinomycetota > Actinomycetes > Mycobacteriales > Mycobacteriaceae > Mycobacterium. The sequence goes on from NZ_JBOGDD010000556.1 coordinate 6,029, forward strand.
GCGGTGTCTCCTCGGCAGGCTTGAGGACGATGCTGCAGCCCGCCGCAAGCGCTGGCGCGACCTTGAGCATCGCGACGAAGAAGGGCCCGTTCCACGGAATGATGAGGCCGACGACCCCGACCGGCTCGAGCTGGGTGTAGGTGTGGAAGGTCTCGAAGTGGCCGAGCAGGCCGTCGGACACCAGGGGGGCCGATTCGCCGTGGATCTTGCCGACCCAGCCGGCGTAGTAGATCAACATGTCGAGCGACACCTTGATGATCTGATGCGCGCCCATGGCGGTCATGCCGTTGTTGCGGGACTCGAGCTCGGCGAGTTCGTCGCTACGTTCCCTGATGATGTCCGCGGCGCGGAAGAGCACCTCGGCGCGGTGCGCGGCCGGCAGCTTGCGCCACGCGCCCGACTCGAACGTCTCGCGTGCTCGGGCCACCGCCGCATCGACGGTCGCCTGGTCGGAATCGACGACCTCCGCGATCTGCTCCTCGGTGGACGGGTTGAAGACCGGAATGGTCCCCGAGCTGGGGCTTTCGACCGCACGATCGACGTCGATGGTGTTACTCAAGGTCCTTCATCCTTTCGCGAGCCGCTCCGAGACGGAGAAGCACCGTCGTTGGTGCGTGTGAGGTTACGCGCGTAAGTAGAACGCGTCCAGTAGGTCTTGACAGCCGGAACCCCGTCGCCCACCCCGCCTCGTGAACGCATTGTTCGAGAAATCGTTGACATGATTGGCGCCAATCCATAGCGTGGCTCGCGTCACATGGATCGAGACTAGTAAGGAGCGCCATATGCCGAAGGTCGCCGTGATCGGACTCGGTGAGGCCGGAGCGCTCTATGCGCGTGGCCTCCGCGATGCGGGCTACGAGGTCTCCGGTTACGACCCCTTCACGCGACTCGACGAAGACGGCATCAGCCAGTTCGACGAGCTCGCCGACACGCTCGCAGGCGTCGACTTCGCGATCACCCTCGTCGGAGCCAGTGCGGCGGAGGCGGTCACCGGTGACGTGCTCGCCGATCTCGCCCCCGGTGCCCTGCTGGCTGACTTCAATACCGGTGGGCCGGAGCTGAAGGCAAGGCTGGGCGCTGCGGCAAGGGCGCGTGGTGTCCGCTTCGTCGACGTCGCGGTGCTGGCACCCGTGCCGCGCGCAGGCGTACGCACGCGACTCATGGTGAGCGGCGCCGATGCCGACGACTTCGCGGATCTGTTCGCCAGCACCGGCGCAGCCGTCGACTCCATCGGCGGCCAGCCTGGAGAAGCCGCGGCGCGCAAGCTCATTCGCAGCGTCTTCATGAAGGGGCTCGCCGCGGTCGTACTCGAGAGCGTCGGCGCCGCCGACGCCGCGGGCTGCGGTCCGTGGCTTCGCGAACAGATCGTTGGCGAGTTCACCGGCGACGTCGAGGCCCTGCTCGACCGGCTGATCGACGGTTCCCGCGCCCACGCCGGCCGTCGCGTCCACGAGGTGGCCGACGCCCGCGACTACCTGCAGAGCATCGACCAGCCGACGTGGGTCACCGACGCCGCCCACACCTGGCTGAGCAGTCTTCAGCGCGCACACGCCTAACGAGAGGAAAGCCCTGACATGCAACCCAAACGACTACTCGTGGTCGGCGCACATAGCGCGGACTTCGTCTGGCGCTCCGCCGGCGCCATCGCCAAACACACCGCGGCGGGTGGTGAAGCCGTGGTGATCGCCCTGTCATACGGCGAGCGCGGTGAGTCCGGCGAGCTGTGGAAGGAGCCCGGCCAAACGGTGGAGAACGTCAAACGCCACCGCCACGCCGAGGCGACCGAGGCGGCCAAGGCTGTCGGCGCCAGCTTCGAATGCTTTGACCTGGGCGACTATCCGCTCGAGGTCGGACCGGCGGCGATCGACCGGCTCGCCGAGTTGATGCGTGACTTCGCGCCGCACGTCGTGCTCACCCATCCCGACAAGGATCCCTTCAACCCCGACCATCCCGTGGCGGGAGTGGCGGTTCAGAAGGCGCGGCTGCTCACTGCGGGAGCGGTCGTGGAGGCGGGGTTCCGCACGGCGCCGCCGAGTGAGTTCCTGGTCTTCGAGCCGCACCAGCCCGAACTGTGTGGGTTCATGCCGACGGTGTTCGTCGACATCACCGAGGTCTTCGAGCAGAAGCGCACGGCGATGGCAGCGATGCAGGCGCAGTCCTATCTGCAGCAGTACTACGCCGAACGCGCCGAGCATCGTGGCAACCATGCCCGGAAGGTGACCGGCCGCAAGGAAATCCGACAGGCCGAGGCCTTCCAGCGGCTGGTGCCCAACGTGGTGGAGGCGCTGTGACCGAGGTTGCGATTGCCCCTGACGTGGTGGCCGAGTTGCGCAGGCTCGGCACGGCGACGGTGTACGAAGCGCGGGGACGGCAGGGCCTTGTCGACGCCGAGTTCATTCAGCTGGACCCGGGTAGCCGCGCCGCCGGACCCGCCCGCACCGTGAGGTGCGCGCAGAACGACAACCGGGGCGTGCACGAATTGGTGGCTCGCATCCAGCCCGGTGAGGTCGCCGTGCTCACGATGCCCGAACCAGCGGCGGTCGCGCTCATCGGCGACCTTCTGGTCACCCAGCTCCAGGAGCGCGGCGCAGCGGCCATCCTCGTGGATGCCAGCGTGCGCGACGTCGACGACCTGCGCGCCATGGGCGTACCGATCTGGACGCGCTGGATCCGTATTCGCGGCGCTACCAAGGACGTTCGCGGCGAAGTCGACGCGAACGTGGAGATCGGCGGCGCGACCATCCGGACCGGCGACATCGTGCTGCTCGACAGTGACGGGGTTGCCGTCGTCCCGGCCGATGACGCCGAACATGCCGTCGACCTGGCCCGTGCCCGCGAGGCCAAGGAGGCCGCCTCGCGCGCCAAGTACCTCGCCGGCCACATCTCCTATGACCTCTACGGGTTCCGAGCCGAGGACGAAGGGAACGGCTGACATGGACATCAACGTGCAAGGCCTGACGCTTCGTTACGGCGACACTGCGGCCGTCCAAGACCTCGACCTCACGGTCGGTGACGGTGAATCGCTGGTGCTGCTTGGGCAATCGGGCTGCGGCAAGACCAGCACGATGCGATGCATCGCCGGACTCGAACGGCCAAGCACCGGCCGAATCACCGTGGGGGACAGGGTGCTGTTCGACAGTGACCACGGCACCGACTGCCCGCCGCACAAGCGCAACATCGGCATGGTGTTCCAGTCTTACGCGATCTGGCCCCACATGACGGTGTTCGACAACGTGGCCTTCCCGCTGACGATGCAGCGGGTGAACAAGAGCGAGATCAAGCGCCGAGTCGCCGAGACCCTGGAGCTCGTCGGCTTGGAGGGCTTTGCCGACCGCGGCGCCAGCCTGCTCTCCGGTGGTCAGATGCAGCGCGTGGCCCTGGCCCGCAGCGTAGTGATGCGACCGTCGGTGATGCTGCTCGACGAGCCGCTGTCCAACCTCGACGCACGGCTGCGCCACCGCCTTCGCGGCGACTTGAGAGAGCTGCAGGTGCGCCTCGGCCTCACCTCGGTCTACGTCACGCACGACCAAGAGGAGGCGCTGGCGCTGGCCGACCGGATCGCGATGATGCAGCACGGCCGCATCGTCCAGATCGGCGGCCCCAACGAGATTTACGCCAAACCGCTCAGCGCCTCGATCGCCGACTTCCTCGGCGTTGGCAACATCATCGCCGTCGACGCCATCGATGCCACGGGCGTGCGCATCACCGGCACCGACGTCACCCTCAACGTCGAGCCGTTCAGCACCGGGCCGGACCTCAAGGCCTGCATCCGAGGAGAGGACATCGTCGTCGGGGACGACGTTGCCGCGCACATGAACACCCTCGAGGGCCGGCTTCTCGCCAAGGAGTTCCTCGGGGCCAGCGCGACCTATCGGCTGGCGCTGAACGGGGGCGCCGAGATCGAGGTCATCGGTAGCAAGCACCGCCAACTCCACGCCGCGGTAGGCGATTCCGTGCGAGTCGGCATCCCCGTCGATGCCGTTCAGGTGTTGCCGCACGACGTCTCGTCACCCGCCATCCGCGAGGAAGCAGCGGCCTGATGGCAACGCCGACACTGGAAGCCCGCCGCACCTCGAACTCCTCGCATGGCGGCGTGCACACCGGGCGCGCGGCGAGCAGGGTGCGGCGGTCCCTGCTACCCGTCGTGCTCTACGCCACGCTCGCGATCCTCATCGTGATGCCGGTGGCCCTGGTGCTGATCTCGGCCTTCACCTCGACGACCCCGCGTCCCGGCAACATCGATCTGTCCAGCTTCACGTTCGACAACCTCGGGGCGGTCGTCGGCCCCGGTGCGCGGCAGGCGGCGCTCAACTCACTGTTCGTCGGCATCGGCTCGTCGGTACTGGCCCTGGCCATCGGCGGATCGCTTGCCTTCGTCACGGCGCGCAGCAATGTGCGGGGCAGGCGGTTTCTGTACTTCGTCGGCCTGGTCCCACTGTTCCTGCCGTCCTACGTCGGCGCCCTGGCGTGGTCGCTGCTCGGTGGCCCCAATGCCGGTCTGCTGAACGTGTTGGCGCGCGATCTGGGTCTGCCGGCCGTGGTGAACATCTTCAACATCGGCGGTCTGATCTTCGTACTCGCCATCTATTACGCGCCATACGCCTTCCTGCTCATCCATTCGGCGTTCAGCCTGATGAATCCCGATCTCGAGGAATCGGCCCGCACCCACGGGGCCAATCCCGCCACCGTGCTCCGCAAGGTGACCATCCCGCTGGCGACGCCGGCGATCCTCGGCGCAGGGATCCTGATCTTCGTCCTCACCGTCGAGAACTTCCCCGTCGCCCAAATCGCCAGCGGCGGAAAGCTCGACACCCTGCCCACCTACATCTTCCGGCTGATGAACGCCGCGCCTGCCCGAGGCAACGAAGCCGCCGCCGTGGCCATCACCCTGGTGGTGATCGTCCTTGCGGTCACCGCGGTCCAGCGGCGCATCGTGTCCCGCCGCTCGTACACCACGGTCTCGGGCAAGGGCCTCAAGCTCGGCAAGTTCGACCTCGGCTGGCTGCGGACGCCGGCACTCCTGCTCGGGGTGGGCTACTTCGTTCTCTCGACGGTGTTGCCACTGCTTGCCCTGCTGTTCGTCACGCTGCACGAGTCGCCGTACGTGAACTCGATCCTCGGCGCGTTCAGCGGAGGCCGGATGAACGGCGACGCCTTCGTGAAGGCCATCGAGAGCGACGTGGTGTTGCGCGCCACGGTCAACTCGGTGATCGTGGCGATCGCTGCGGCCGTCGTCGGCACCCTGCTCGCCTTCGTCGTCTCCTACGTCGTCAACCGCACGAAACTGCCAGGCCGGGAAGGGCTCGGCTATCTCAGCATGGTGCCGCTCGCGGTGCCCGCCATCGTGCTCGGCCTCGGCCTGCTGTGGACGTGGCTGATGCTGCCGGTGCCGATCTACGGAACCCTGCTGGTGATGGTCGTCGCCTTCATCGCCGCGCAGATGCCGCAGGGCTACCAGGGGGCGTCCTCGTCGATCCTGCAGATCCACCACGAACTGGAGGACAGCGCCGTCATGCACGGCGCGAGCCGGCCACGCGCGGTCTGGAAGATCACCGCCCCGTTGCTGCGCGTCCCGCTGACTTCCACGTTCCTGCTACTGCTCATGCTGTCCATGCGTGAGCTGACCGTGCCGCTGTTCCTGTTCACCACCGACACCCGGCTGCTGTCGATCGTCATCTTCGACGACTTCGAAAACGGTGTCCTGCAACGCTGTGCGGCGACGAGCCTGCTCTACTGCGTCGTCATCTTCGTGCTCGCGTACCTGGCGAGGCGTTTCGGCGCCGACCCGAAGAACACCCACTGACCCACACCAACGAAGGAGAGGGATCATGTCCGCCAGAATCACGAGACTCGCCGTCGCAAGCGCCGCAGCACTCGCGCTCGTCCTCACCGGCTGCTCGAGCGGCAGCAGCAGCGGCGGCGGTACCGCCCAGACGAACGAGAACGGCGACCTCGTCATCGACGGCGAACTGATCGCCCCCGCCGACGTGTTCAAGGCCGCCAAGGAAGAGGGCAGCCTGGTGTTCTACTCGGGCGGCAGCGAGCAGTCCGAGACCCAGGCCGCGGACGCCTTCACCAAGGCGACGGGCATCGACGTCGAGATCGTCCGTCTCGCGCCGAACCGGCTCAGCGAACGCATCCTCAGCGAGGAAGCCGCAGGCAAGCTCGGCGCCGACGTCATCCGCATCTCCGGTGAGGACCTCATCGTGGGCATCGCCGATGCGGGGGCGTTCCAACCGACGAAGATCAGCCCGGACATCGCCGGTGCGCTGAAACCCGATGCGACCTACGAAAACGGCCTGTACTTCAACAGTTACGACCGCATCTACAGCTTCGGTTACAACAATCAGGTCGTCGAGGCGGCGGACGCCCCGAAGAACTGGAAGGACCTCCTCGACCCCAAGTGGTCGGGGAAGCTGGGCGTCGTGCAGGTCGGCGCGGGCGGTTCGACGGCGGCGCTGACGCGCTTCCAGCTCGGCGTGCTCGGCGAGGACTACCTGAAGGGCTACGCGGCAAATCGGCCACGGATCTTCGACTCGTCGGCCTCCCTGACAGATTCCCTTGCGCGCGGGGAGATCTCTGCCGGACCGGTACCGGTCGCGACCGCCTACGCCTCCACCCTCGACGGGGCGCCCATCACCATCGCCGTCCCAGAGGAGGGCGTCGCTGCGTACCCGTTCTATCTGGGCCAAGCGGCCGGAAGCAAGAAGTCCAACGCGGCAACGGTTTTCGTCAACTGGCTACTGTCGGCATCGGGTCAGAAGCTGGCCGCGTCGATCGGTGACTACCCGGTGCACGAGAATATGCCCAATCCCACGATCGGGGACGTCGAGTTGCCCGCCGCAGATTCGGGCTTCCTGCACCGCGCCACCATCGACGAGTCACTGAAGAATCTGCAACCCGACGCGACGACGTGGCGTCAGATCTTCGGATACACCGGCTGACCGTGCCGCGGTATACACATCGACAGAGAGGAAGGAGCGGCGGTGGGCATCGCGGAGCAGATTCGGTCCCTCATTCTCAAGGGTGACCTGGTACCCAACCAACGGTTGGTCGAAGGCGACCTGGCCGACCAGTTCGGCGTGTCACGTGCCGCCGTGCGCAACGCACTCGGTGAGCTCGCCGTCGAGGGGCTGATCGAGAAGGAGCAGAACCGTGGCGCCCGGGTGCGGGTCATCTCCTTCGACGAGGCGATCGAAATCGCCGAGGTCCGCCGGGCGCTGGAGAGTCTGTGCGCCGGCAAGGCAGCGGCCGTCGTGAGCGACGCCGAAATAGCCGAACTCAGGGCGATCGGCGAGGCGATGAGGGACGCGGTCGCCACCGGCGACGTCGGCGGTTACTCGGCCAAGAACCGGGAACTGCATGCGCTCGTCCACACCATCAGCGGGCAGCGCACGGCGCTGTCGCTGATCGAGCGCTTGCGTGGACAGAGTGTGCGCCAACAGTTTGCGTTGGCGATGAAGCCCGGCAGGCCCAGCGTCTCGCTCGGCGAGCACCTGGCCATCATCGAGGCCATCGCGCAGCGCAACCCGCCGGCCGCCGAGCAGGCGATGAGCGCGCACCTGGACAGCGTCATCCTTGCCATGCGCGAGGTGCACGCCCAACAACCCAACCCCGCGGCATGAGCGGCTCCGGGATCGCATGCATGGTCATGCGCGGCGGCACGTCCAAGGGCGCCTACTTCCTTGCCGATGACCTTCCCCGCGACCCTGCAGAGCGCGACGAACTCCTGCTGCGGATCATGGGCTCGCCGGACCCCCGACAGATCGACGGCATCGGCGGCGCGCACCCGCTGACCAGCAAGGTGGCGGTCGTCAGCCGCAACGACGACGGTGTCGACTACCTCTTCCTGCAGGTCGGTGTGGATCAGGCGAGTGTCACCGACAAGCAGAACTGCGGCAATCTGCTCGCCGGCGTCGGCCCGTTCGCCATCGAGCGTGGTGTCGTGCCGGCGCACGACGGGCATACCGCCGTACGGATTCGGATGACGAACACCAGCGGCCGGGCGACTGCACACGTGCCGACGCCCGACGGCTCGGTGGAGTACGCAGGGGACACCCGGATCGACGGCGTGCCCGGTACGGCGGCGGCGATCGTGCTGGACTTCGAGGAGACCGCTGGTTCGAGCTGCGGCGCCCTGCTGCCCACCGGGTCGGTCCGCGACGAATTCGCCGGAGTCCCGGTGACGTGCGTGGACAACGGCATGCCGACAGTCGTCATGCGCGCAACCGATCTCGGTCTGCGCGGCGACGAGACGCCCGCCGAGCTCGAATCCGACGGGCCGCTGCGCGAGCTCCTCGAGGAGGTGCGGCTTGAGGCAGGCAAGCGGATGAACCTCGGCGACGTCCTGACGCTCACCGTGCCGAAGATGACCATCGTCTCGCCGCCCCGAAACGGCGGCGTCCTGTCGACGCAGACGTTCATTCCGCATCGCGTGCACGCGTCCATCGGTGTCCTTGGCGCCGCCAGCGTCGCGGTGGCAGCGGCGTTGCCCGGCAGCGTCGCCTCCGAGGTCGCCGTGTTACCCGGCGGCCCGCGCATGCAGATCGAGCATCCGTCGGGAGCCCTCGAGGTCGAGGTGGAACTCGACGGTGACGACGTGCGCCGCACCGCTATCGTGCGAACCGCTCGAAAGCTGTTCGACGGCTACGTTTTTCCACGGCCATGACCCCGTGACGCGCGGGCACGGTCGCCTCGCTCTTACCCTGCTGCTGGTCCACGCGGTGCTCGTTCAGATCGTGTCCTACGGTCTGCGTCCTGCCATCTCGTACGCAATTCTCGATCTGGGTCACGGCCCGGCGTGGCTGGGTGTCGCGACGGCGGCGTTCGCCGTGCCGCCATTGCTGCTGGCCGTGCCGGCCGGGCGATTGGTCGATAGGGTCGGTGAGCGGTCGAGTCTGGTGCTCGGTGCGCTGGCCTTCGTGGGTGCCGGGTTGATCGCGGCGTTCGTCGGGGCCACCCTCGTCGGGCTGCTGATCGCCACCGTGCTGCTGGGACTCGGCGTGCTGTGGTCGGTCGTCGCGGAACAGGCGTGGGTGATGCGCGACGCGCCTGCGGGGAAGCTGGACTCGACCTTCGGCCTCTACACGTTCGCGACGTCCAGTGGTCAGATGGTGGGACCCGGCCTTCTGCTCCTGCCCTCGCCGGTTCCGAACTCACCCGCGTTCGGCGCCATTTCGTGGGCGGTCCTTGGCATCTCGGCCATCGGCCTGCTGTTGTCGGTGCTCATTCCCTCGAAGGTGACCACCGCCAAGGACACGGCGGATTCCGCGAAGCGGATGTGGCCGGCGGCGTCGCGGCTGCTGGGCACCCCAGGCGTGGTGCCGGCGCTGATCACCAGCAGCCTGGTGCTGTCGTCGCTGGACATCGTGCTGGCCTACGCGCCGCTGCTGGCCAGGGAACGTGGACTCGCCCCGGCCTGGTTGACCGGGCTGCTCGTGACCCGGGGGATTGCCACGATGGCATCGCGGCTGACTCTGGGACGCATGACGGCCCGCTTCGGACGCCGACGCGTCCTCGTAATCGCCGGCGCCGTGGCGGCGGCGGCACTCGTGGCCCTCGTATTGCCACTGCCCGCGGTGGTGCTGTGCGCATGCATGGCCGCCTACGGACTGGCCGCCGGCACGGTCCAGCCGCTGACGATGTCGTGGATGACGCTCGTCACGCCGCGACGGGACCGAGGGATGGCGGCGTCACTTCGACTCGTCGGCAATCGCGCCGGGCAGACGGGCATCCCGCTCGGAGTCGCCGGTCTGTCCGTGGTGGGCGGTGCGGGACTCGTGTTCGCCGCCACCGGCGGGAGTCTGCTGGTTTCGGCGTGGCTTTCGCGTAGTGCGCCAGAGCATGATTCGCCCGATCGACCGCGTGAGTGAGAAGTGGGGCTGACCAGCCGCGGAGCACGTCACTCGCGCGACGGCGAGGGCAGGGGGTATGGTGACTGCCGTGAACATCGGCACGCGCTGCTATTGGCGCTTTATCTCGGCTCCGGGTGGAGCCATGGATAAGGCGCATTAGAGCCAACGCGCGACAAGCCACCCGGAGCCCAGCAGTGACCATTCGGTCGCTGCTTTCGTCATTTCAGGGCGCCGGACAAGCCGCGGGCATGCCCTGAGAACCACTCACAGGAAGCCCGAACACATCGTGACCATGACCAGCAGCGCCGTTGACGTCGAGAGCACCTCTGATCGGCGGATCGTCTCCTTTCGCCCCGTTCCGGCCCCAGAGCAGATCCGCACCGAGCTCCCTCTCACACGTTCCGGTGCCGACGCGGTGCAACGCCATCGTGACGAGATCGCCGACATCCTCGCCGGGCGCGATGACCGACTCCTGATCATCGTCGGGCCGTGTTCGGTGCACGACCCGGTCGCGGCGCTGGACTACGCGCGTCGCCTGGCCCCGCTGGCGGAGACCTACGCCGACCGCCTCAAGATCGTCATGCGGGTCTACTTCGAGAAGCCACGCACCACCGTCGGGTGGAAGGGGCTCATCAACGACCCCGGCATGGACGGCAGCTACGACGTCGAACGTGGGTTGCGCACGGCCCGCGCACTGCTGCTCGACGTCGGAGCGCTCGGCCTCGCGGTGGGCTGCGAGTTCCTCGAACCCACCAGTC
>NZ_JBOGDD010000557.1:0-10423 GCF_050701675.1 Mycobacterium sp.
CGATGCCGACGGCGCGGCCCGCGACCTGGTGCACGGGCGAGATCCGTGTCGCCCTCGGCGGTCGTCGCGATGTCCAACGGTCAGAGCCCGACGCTCTCGAGCGCCTCGTCGTACTCCTCGGAGGCAAGCTTGTCACCCTTGCCGTCGGCCAGCGCTCGTTCGTACACGGCCTCCATCTCGTCGCTGACGGCCTCGTACCTGCGATCCCACGTCTCCGAGTCGAACCGCCAGTATCCGACGATGTCGTACTGGTCGGCGACCCAGCCGTGGTCGCTGCGCAGATGCTTGCGGACTTCCCGCGTCGCCTGCGCCTCCCCGGCGAACCAGCAGTATCCGCGGCCCTCGGGATGGGCGTGCGCGCTCGCCAGCTCGGTGAGGCGACTCGGCGCCTGCCCGTTGCCGGTGCCGATGCTGGTCACGAACGGCACGTCGGACCGCTGGGGCAGGTAGTCGAGATCCGCCTCCTCGGCGACCTCGACGATCACCGAAACGTCGGCATCGTCGGGGAGTTCGTCCAGGATCCGGGCCAGTGCGGGCAGCCCGGAGAGATCGGCGATCAAGAGCTGCCACCGGGTCGTCGGCTCGGGCCGGTACCAACTGCGGGCATGGTCGAGCATCACCTGCTCGCCTGTCTCGACCCGCCGCGCCCAGTCGCTGGCGATGCCGCGCTGATGCAAGACGAAGTCGCAGGTGACCTGGTGCGGACCTGGGCCCCGGCGCCGGACGCTGTAGTTGCGTCCCTCGTCGGTGTCAGCTGAAAAGTAGATGCCGAGTGCCTCGTCCCCGGCCCCCGGCAGGTTCAACTCGGCGAGATGCGGAATGTCGAACACGACGCGCCGCATCCGCGGCCCGATCCCGGTGACCTCGGCAACGGAACCATAGACAGTCGCCATGCAGTGCAGGCTAACCTAATTATCAATGTGAGTGGCAGGCGCACCTCGCTTCAGTCGACCGGCACCTGGGTTGGCGGGACCACGACCTCGACCACTCCGGTGTCGACGTCGTAGACCAACCCCGACACCAGATACGCCGGCGCGTGGATGCTGCGTCTGATGACGTCCACGTCGACCCGTACGGAAACGTCGGGGTCGCTGACCGACTTCGCGTCGAGCTCGGCGACGTCGATCTCGAAGTACTCGGCGAGCAGGTCGGGAAAGGCCGCCAGATCGGTCATCCCGCAGTCGGTGTGGTGCAGCAGGATCAGGTTCCAGTCACCGGGCCTGCGACTCTCCGCGTTTGCCTGGCCCACCTTGCTCAGCATCGCCAACGTGCGCAGCGTGGCCGGGGTGATCCTGCCGCCAACGTTGCGGATGATGGCCGCCTCGCCGTTGGCGAGCCCGAGCACGTGCCCTGGGTCGACCCGCGGGTCCACGCAACCGATCACCATCACGTTGCCACCGGGGTTGATGGTCAGGCCCGCTTGAAATCCGTTGGCCGCGAATGTCGCATTGCGGTCGACGAGGTCCTGGGTCGTGGTCATGTCTCTCCTCGTTCTGGTAGAGATGATCGCCGAGTGCACGCTTGTTTGCACCCCTTCTCGCGAAACGTGTTCAACAACCGTACTTTCGGCGGTTGGCGACCTTGCCGGGCGCGTCGCGTGGTGGATGACCTCTTGAGAGGTGAGCACGGCGGGCAGGTCCGAGCGGCCCAATGGGGTGCTGTGCAGCAGCGCCTCTTGCCCGACGATCTCGATGCCACCGCTGCCGGCGGTGTCGTTGTGCCACTCCTCGCGGTCGCGCACGAAACTGCGCAGCAGCACGTCGGAGGTGTCGGGGTCTTCTGTCATCAGTTGACGCAACCGGTCCGGCGACAACACGTGTATTCGCCCGGCCCGGGTGACTCGCGCGGTGAGGTAGTCCGGCTGCCCGGTCAGCAGGTTCAGCTCGCCAAGGAAGCCGCCGGGCCCGAAGGCGGCGACGACCTCACCCGGTCCGGCATCCGGCGGTGCGCTCAGAATCTCGACCCACCCCGATTCGATCAGGATCAGATCGCGTACCCGGTCGCCCGGCTGGAACACGACCTCGCCGACGGACACCTCGCGGGGTGACCCGTAGCGGGCGATCCCGTCGAACTGCTCGGTGGTGAGCTCCGGCTGTTCGCTCATCGCCGTCCGAATACCGTTGCCATCGCGCGCATTCGGTCCGCGCGAGAGTGGTCGTGGGGCATCGCACCTCCTGGTGGCCGGTTGGCGTTCCGCACTCCATCGTGACGGTGGCGGGCCGGTAGGGCGCCTACGTCGCCGCGGTGATGCACCGGGTGCACAGCAGGGTCGAGCATCGTGCACGATCTGCGCATTAGACCGGTCGCGCGGTGTCCTCGGTGCGGCGTCCGTCGCGCCATTCCCTCGGGGACAGGCCGTACTCGCTGCGGAACGCTCGACTGAAACTCGACATGTCGGAGAACCCCCAGCGCCGGGCCACCGCCGCGACCGGCCGCGGCTCGGGCCCCGCGCGGGCCAACTCGTTGCGGCACGCTTCGAGGCGATGGCTGCGGATCCAGTTCGCCAGGCTGACGTCCTGCTCGGCAAGCAGCTTGTACAGGTAGCGCACCGAGATGTAGTGCGCCGCCGCGACGCGTTCGGCGCTGAGATCCGAATCGGCGAGGTGGGTGCGCACATACTCGAGGATGCGCAGGTGCAGCGTCGCCTGCATGGGCTCTCGGCTGCGCTCCTCGGCGTTCAGGTGCGTCGTGATGACCGCGCGGATCAGTTCGATGCTGGGGTGACCGACCGCTTCGGCGTTCGGTGCGGTGAAGAGGGCCGGGTTCGCGGCCAGCCTGCCCAGATAGTTGGCGGTCAGCGCGGTGACGGGATGGCCAGGGCTCAGCGAGACCGCACAGGCTTGGCGGATCAGGTTGGGTGGCAGTGCCAGCGCCGAGTGCGGAGCCCGGAAGAACTCCTGGGCCACGCCGGCGTCGTCGATCAGGGTGTAGGGGGCGGTCGAGTCGTAGACCACCAGGCTGCCTGGGGTGAGCACGACCTCTCGGCCGTCCTGGACCACGATGCTCGAACCGGTCACCTGCAGACCCAGAAAAATGCTGGGCTCCAAGGAATCTCGAGCGAGACGCGCAGTGCGTTCCACGACGTGCGCGGTCGACCGGATCGAACAGACGGTGAGCTGGCCCAGGTCACTGATGACGCCCCGCGCGGCCACTCGGGTCGTCCGGTTCGGCCAGGCGATCTCCACGGGGACGATCGTCGTGGCGATCGCCTCGCGCACCACCTCGGCGCGGTCGGTGACGGGGAATTCGGTCGTGTCGAGGACCAACGTCACTAGCGGCCTCCGGTGAATGTGCCGATACTAGATCGATCGGTCCGGAATAACTTTAGATCGATCGGTCCGGAATGTCGACCGGTGAGTCCCGCCGACCCCTACGATGGACGGACATGGCTAGGTCACGCGAGTTCGACTACGACACGGTCGTGCGCGCGGCCCGCGACGTGTTCTGGGAGCGCGGCTACTCGTCGACGTCGATGGCGCAGCTGCAAGCCGCCACCGGACTGAGTCGCTCGAGCCTGTACGAAACCTTCGAGAGCAAGCGCGACCTGTTCGGATACGCGGTCAACAGCTACCTCACCGAGGTCATCGGACCGCTGTTGGGGCCGATGGAGGCCCCCGATTCGGGTCGCGACGAGCTCGTCGAGTACTTCCTGTCACTCGCGCGGTTCCTGCGGGCGGCGCCGGATCAGATCGCCACCCGTGGGTGTCTGATGCTCAACACGTTCATGGAGCTCAACGACCTCGACGATGCCGCCGCCACATTGGTGCGGGGCTACCGCAGACGGGTGCGCGCCGCGATCTACAAGTCGCTCGCCGGGTCGGCGGGCACCGTGCGTGACGTCGAGGGCACCGCCGACGTACTCACCGCCGGCCAGATCGGGATCATGGTGACCTCCCGCATCGATCCCATCCAAGCCGCGGAACTCGCCGAAACCATGGCTGCCGACATCAAGAGCTGGCCGCGGCCCGCACGCGGCGACGAGTAGCCCAGCGCCGCGCTGCGAGATTGCCTGCGCGCCTGTGAATGCCGACGCATTGTTGCGACGGTGAATGGCACTTTGCCCCAGGTGCACACATGCCCACGCGCGGACGCGATCGGCCGGTCCCGATGCCAGGCTGGCGTCACACCGACGTCGATCTGAAAGGTCGCGAACACATGACCTCCCCCACCAAGCCGAATCCCGTCATCTTCATCCACGGTCTGTGGATCCATTCCGCGGCCTGGCAGCCATGGCTGGAGCTGTTCTCCAGCCGCGGATACGCAGCGTCGGCGCCGGGCTGGCCCGGTGACGCACCGACGGTCGCAGGCACCCGCGAGAATCCCGACGCACTCAACGACGCCGGGCTCGACCAGATCTTCACCCACTACGCCGAACTCATCGGCACACCCGACGTCAAACCGGTCGTGGTGGGTCACTCGTTCGGCGGTCTCATCGCCGAGGAGTTGCTGGCCAACAACCTGGTCGCCGCCGCCGTCGCCATCGACCCTGCGGGCGTCAAGGGGGTCAAGGCGCTGCCGTTCGCGCAGCTGAAGTCGGCGTTCCCGGTCTTGGGCAACCCCGCCAACCTGCACCGCACGGTGTCGTTGAACGCCAAGCAGTTTCACTACGCCTTCGGGAACATGCTCACCGAGGAGGAGTCCGACGCACTGCACGAGGCGTGGACCATCCCCGGCCCCGGCAAGCCGCTCTTCGAGGGTGCCAGTGCGAACTTCTTCCCGCACTCGCCTGCCAAGGTCGACACCGGGCTCGCCGATCGCGGACCCCTGCTGCTGACGTCGGGCACCGATGACCACACCGTGCCGCTGAAGGTCACGAAGGAAGTCGTCGCCATGTACGAGAAGAGCAAGGCGGTCACCGACTTCCACGTCTTCGAGGGTCGCGGCCACTCGCTGACCATCGACCACGGCTGGGAAGAGGTGGCGAACGTCGCGCTGGATTGGCTGGCGGCCAAGGGCTTCTAGCGTCGCGACCCACGTCGTCGTGCGAAACCGGCAGCACGGTATGAAGGACGGGTGAGCCTGACCCATGACGACACCCTCCGCGAGCTGACCACCGCCAACGGCGTGCTGCGCTACCACGAAGCCGGCTCGGGCAGCCCGTTGCTCCTGCTGCACGGCTCGGGTCCCGGTGTCACGGGGTGGCGCAACTTCCGTGGCAACCTCGCGGTCTTCGCCGAGCACTTCCGTTGTCTGATACTGGAATTCCCCGGTTTCGGCGTCAGCGACGACTTCGGTGGGCACCCGATGCTCACCGCCCAGAAGGCACTGGTGACCTTCGTCGACGCCTTGGGGTTGGACACCGTCGACGTCGTCGGCAACTCGATGGGCGGCGGGATCGGCGTCAACTTCGCCATCAAGCATCCCGACCGCATTCGACGGCTCGTCAGTATCGGTGGTATCGGCCGCAACGTCTTCAGTCCCGGCCCCGGTGAGGGCATCAGGCTTCTCCAGGAGTTCACCGAGCAGCCGACCCGCCAGCGACTGGTCGACTGGCTGCGGTCGATGGTCTACGACCAGGACCTGGTGACCGAGCAGCTCATCGAGGAACGTTGGACGCTGGCGACCGACCCGGAGACGCTGGCCAGCGCGCGGCGCATGTACGGCAAGGACGTCTTCGCTCAGTACGCCAAGATGGCCGAGGCCTCCGACACCCCGCCGGCGTGGGCGATGATGCACAAGGTCAAGGCGCCCACGCTGCTGGCGTGGGGCCGCGACGATCGGGTCAGCCCGTTGGACATGGCGCTCATCCCGATGCGCACCATCCCCAACGCAGAACTGCACGTGTTCGGAAACTGCGGGCACTGGGTGATGATCGAACAGAAGGCGGCGTTCGAGAGCACCGTGCTGAGCTTTCTGCTCCGCGATCGAAGCTGATTGGCACAACTCGCGATCGACGGACGGCTGCTGGGTCCACCATAGACACACACGACGAGCCACCCACACGACGGCAGGGGACGCAACATGACCGAACGGGTGATCGACCGGCTGAACGGTGTCGCCGACCAGTTGCGCGAGCAGGCCACCGACGCCGAACGGCTGGGCCGGTTGCCCGACGAGACCGCGAAGCTGCTCAAGTCGGTCGGCAACATCCGACTGCTGCAGCCCGCGACGTACGGCGGATTCGAGGTGCACCCCCGCGAGTTCGCCGAGACGGTCATGGCGACCGCCGCACTCGATCCCGCCAGCGGGTGGATCAACGGCGTCGTCGGCGTGCATCCCTACCAGCTCGCATACGCCGATCCGCGTGTGCAGGAGGAGGTCTGGGGCGAGGACCAGGACACGTGGATGGCCTCGCCCTACGCTCCCCAGGGCGTAGGGCGAGGCGTCGACGGCGGCTACGTGTTCAACGGCCGATGGCAATTCAGCTCGGGCACCGACCACTGCGACTGGATCTTCCTCGGCGGCATGCTCGGTGGCGACGACGGTCGACCCGTCATGCCGCCCACCATGTTTCACGTCATCCTGCCGCGCAAGGACTACGAGATCGTCGAGGACTCCTGGGACGTCGTCGGTCTACGCGGAACGGGCTCCAAGGACGTGATCGTGCGCGACGCCTTCGTCCCGGACTACCGCGTCATGAACGCCACCGAGGTGATGGACGGCACCACGCAGCGGGAGTCCGGCCTCAGCCAGACGCTGTATCAAATGCCGTGGTCGACGATGTTCCCGCTCGGCATCACCGCTGCGGTGATCGGCATCGCCGAGGGTGCGCTTGCCGCCCACCTCGACTACCAACGCGACCGCGTCACCGCCGCGCGGACCGCGATAAAGGACGACCCCTACGTGCTGTACGCCATCGGCGAGGCCGCGGCCGACATCAATGCCGCCCGCCAGGAACTGCTCGCCAACGTCGACCGGATCTGGGACATCGTCGACTCGGGCGGGGAGGTGTCCTTCGAGGACCGGGCCGCGGGCCGCCGCACGCAGATCCGGGCAGCGTGGCGCGCGGTGATGGCGGTGGACCAGATCTTCTCCCGCTCGGGCGGCAACGCGATGAGAATGGACAAGCCCCTGCAACGGTATTGGCGGGACGCGCACACCGGTCTCGCGCACGCGATCCACGTGCCAGGAACCACCTTCCACGCCTCCGCGCTGAGCTCCTTCGGCGTCGACCCTGCCGGCCCGCTGCGAGCCATGATCTGATGCCGGACTTCCCCCAAATCTCGCTGCAGTTACGAACATTCACCGACGACCCTGACCACGACTGGTCGGCGACGCTCGGGCTCGCCAGGGCCATGGACGTCGCGGGCATCGACCGCGTCGTGGTGTCGGACCACGTGGTCTTCGGTGAGACGCCCGAGGCGTACGCCAACCCTGCCGTCGGAGGGGTGGCGGGCGGGCGGCAGCCCACCGGACCCGACGGCCAGTGGCTGGAACCGCTGACCGTGCTGACCTCGATATCCGCAATCACCACGAGAATCCGGCTGGGCACCGCCGTCCTGTTGGCCGCCCTGCGGCGCCCCGTGGTGCTGGCCAAGGAGGTCGCCACGCTGGACGTGCTGTCCGGCGGGCGGGTCGACCTGGGCGTCGGCGTCGGTTGGCAACGTGAGGAGTACGACGCCGCGGGCCTGTCCTTCGAGCGTCGTGGGCGAGCGCTGGACCACACCCTCGAGGTGTGCCAGACTCTGTGGACGCAGCAGCGGGCGTCCTACGACGCGCCGGAGCTGTCCTTCGACGGCATCCATCAGATGCCCAAACCGCTTCAGCACGGCGGTGTTCCGATCTGGGTGAGCGGCACGGTCAACTCCGCCGTCGCGCGCAGGCTCAGCCGCTTCGGTACGGGCTGGATCCCGTGGGGCCCGGCGGTCGCCAACCCCGCGGCCGCGATCACCGCGATGAAGGATGCGATCGCCGGAGCCGGCGGGCAGCCCGCACACCTTCAGGTTCAGGGCAACGCCAAGACGATCAAGCGCGCGGACGGCTCGGTCGACGTCGAGGCCACCGTCGCCTCGGCGCCTCCCCTGGTCGAGGCGGGCGTCACCGATGTGCGTTTCACGCTGTCGATACCCAAGGGCGAGCACCACGCGACGGAGCTGTTGTCCGAACTGGTTGGCGCCTTCCACGCCGTAACCCGGTGATGCCGCCGCGGTTTACCGGCATGCCACATCCGGGTACGCGTTACCCATGGTCAAAGCATTCGGATACAGCAGCAACGGTGGCGCCGACGTCCAGGAGTACCTCGACCTCGACATGCCGACACCGATGCCAGGCGAATTGCTGGTGGAAGTCCGTGCCGCAGGCGTGAATCCCGTCGACTGGAAGATCCGCTCCGGGCTCTATGGCGGAGCCGGCGCGAGCGCCTTTCCCGCCGTCCTCGGGTCTGAGGTGTCGGGCGTGGTCCGTCAGGTGGGCAAGGACGCCGACGGCTTCGCCGAGAACGACGAGATCTTCGGATCGGTGGCGCCGGGTTCAGGCGGCTACACCGAGTACACCCTCGTCACGGCGGCCGCCGCCGCGCACAAGCCGCCCCAGGTGTCTTTCAACGACGCAGCCACGCTGCCCGTGGCCGCCGCCACCGCATACGACGGCGTCACGCAACTGGATCTGAAGGAAGGCCAGAGTCTGCTGATCAACGGCATCGGCGGTGGCGTCGGTGTGGCCGCCGCACAGATCGCCAGGGACCTCGGCATCAACGTCATCGGTACCGCCAGCGAGGACAAGCGCACCCTGGTTGAGACCCTCGGCGCCACGCTGATTGCCTCCGGCGACGGCGTCAGCGACAGGATCAAGCAGATCCTTCCCGACGGCGTCGACGCGATCTTCGATCTCGCGGGAGGCGACGCACTGCAGGCGGTGGCAGATCTCGTATCCGACCGCACCAAGCTGATCAGCGCGGGCGATCCTTCCGTCGCCGACCTGGGCGGGCACATGATCGAGCGGGACCGTACCCATCGCGTCCTCGAGATCGTCGGTGCTCTCGTCGCCGAGGGCAAGCTCGATCCCCACGTGGAGGACGTGCGACCCCTGGACGAGGCCGCGGACGCGATCGCAGCGGTCGAGATCGGCCACGCCCGAGGTAAGGTCGTCATCGCGGTCAGTTGACCGCGGACACGTTGTCCCACAACCGTTTCTAGGAGTTCTCATCGCCGAACGAGCGGTTCTGATCAGCGGTGCGGGTATTGCGGGTCCGGCTCTCGCGTTCTGGCTACGACGGTACGGCCTCGCGCCGACGGTCATCGAACGCGCACCGGGACTGCGGGACAGTGGCCAGAACGTCGACGTCCGCGGCGCAGGCCGGGAGGTGCTGCACCGCATGGGTATCGAGGCCCGGGTCCGCGCCGGCGGGACCGGCGAAGTGGGTTTGCGCTTCGTCGATGACGAGGGAAGGGCGGTGGCCGAGTTTCCCGTCGGGGATGGTGACGGCCCCACCGCCGGACTCGAGATACTGCGCGGGGCGCTGGCCCGCATCCTCATCGAGTCGTGCGGGGACGAGGTGGAGTTCGTCTACGGCACGCGCATCGAGTCGGTCGAGCAGGACGAGACCGGGGTCGACGTCACCCTTTCAGAGGGCTCGACGCGCCATTTCGATCTGGTCATCGTCGCCGAGGGCATCCGATCGACCACCCGCAACGAGGTGTTCGGTTCCGAGCCCGACTATCGCGATCTGGGTTACTACACGGCTTACTGCACCATTCCGACGACCTCCGATGACGATCAATGGTGGCGCTGGTACTCCACCACTGGCGGTCGCTCGGTGCAGCTGAGGCCCGACAACGTCGGCAGTACCCGGGCCTGTCTCAACTTCCCCTCTCCGCCAACGGGTCTCGACCTGCTGAACCGCAAGGCGCAGGCACGGGCGCTGCAGGAGGTGTACGGAGACGTCGGCAACGCCGCGCCCCGCGTGCTCGCCTGTCTCGCCGACGACCCGTCCAGCCTCTACGTCGACCGCATCGCGCAGGTCCGACTGCCCTCCTGGTCGAAGGGACGGGTGGCCGTCGTGGGTGACGCCGCGTACTGCGCCACCCCGATCAGTGGTATGGGCACGAGTCTCGCGCTGATCGGCGCCTACCTGCTGGCGGGGGAGCTCGCCGACGCATCCGATCACACGGCCGCATATGCGGCGTACGAGAAGAGGATGCGGCCGTTCGTCGACCAGGCACAGAAGCTGCGGCCGGGGGTGCCGAGGATCATCAATCCGACCAGCCTTCTCGGCGTTCGAATCCTTCGCACCGTGGTGAGGCTCGCCGGGACCGCCCCCGTCCGCGCCCTGGCGGCTCGGTTGACGTCGTCGTCCGACGATGCCGACCCGACGCTCCCCGACTACGACCGCTGACGCATCGCCACGGGCCACGTAACGCGCCAGCTGATCTACACCGGGCCCATCGACACCAACACGTAGGTACGGACTCGGCCGGCAACCGACGCGGCGCACGTGGACCGCAGCGGCTCGGACAGCTCCTCGGTCAGCACCACCTCCAGCGGC